>DAKQ01000015.1 GCA_002496635.1 Euryarchaeota archaeon UBA82
ATTTGCAGCCTTCTCACAAGCATTTGCTACATCATCTAAGCGTTGCAGTACACGATACATGTGCATGGCAGCAAGAGCATCATCATCGCCTTGGCTGAATACTGTTGTCGCTGCATCCATCTCAACAAGGTCGGCCTCGTGTTCGAGTTGATTGACTTCACTAATGAGATCGAATAGGACATTCATCTCCTTTCGAGCAAATCCAGAATGGCTGAGGTTTTTCAATTGCTCAACCGCATCTTCGTACTTAGCAACAGTTGCTGATACCGCTTCTGCCATTTTCGTTAGGTTCTTCCTTGCATCTTTATTTTCAAACAAAGGTCTGAATGAAAGTTGTTCAGCAACATTTTGAGCATAATCTGCAATTCGATCTTGCCGAGCGATCATTCGCAAGAAATTGTCAAGACCGACCGTGATTCGAACCCCTGTACGAATTTCCTTTCTCAAATCATTCTTGAGATTATCCGCTTTTAATTCGGCTTCGATTGTTTCCTTGATATGCTTTTCAGCATTCTTTCCTTCAGCGGCTATTGTAACTGCTTTTAACATACAATTGACAGTGTCTTCCACCGCCTTTGCATGGTTGTGGAACATCTCAAATGGTGTTGGCTTAACCCCATCTTTTGAAATGATGATTTCATCTGGAGATTCATTAGCCACCATTGTTTGTTCTTCAGTGGATTCAATCTCTTTTCGAATCAAGATATATCCTGTAATTCCTATTGCGATGACTGTGACAATTGCTACATTCATTGGATTGCCGTTGAATAATATGTAGAACAGAACTGCTCCAAAACCAGCAAAAGGGAGGCTAGCAATCCAACTGGCAGCAATTTTTCCAAAGACTCTGAAATCTACTGATGATGCACCGCCGGCAAGGCCCACTCCCACCACAGCGCCAACCAATGTGTGCGTTGTAGAAATTGGTACTGCTAGGAATGGCATTGAGAAAATCAATACTGTGGTTGCTGCCCCGAATTCAGCCGCAAATCCACGAGAGGGGGTGATGTGAGTGATTTTTTTCCCTATGGTATCCATGACTTTGTATCCCCATGTCGCAACACCGATCGTAATACCTGCTCCTCCAAGAAGCAGAAGGCCAATTGGGACATCAACTTGATCTTGTGAAAGAATACCTGTTGAAGAGGTTGCTATGTCATAGATTGCAGCCATTGGCCCGATTGCATTTGCAACATCATTCGCACCATGTGCGAATGCAACGTAACATGCAGTTATTACTTGGAGCCAAATAAAGACCCTCTCTACGCCAGCATATCCTTCCTCTTTGAACTCATATCGTCGAAGTACCATCCACAAAACCGTACTTGCAATGCCACCTATTGCCAAAGCGACCAAGAGGCTGTTCAATGGAATCCATGCTCCGTCAAGGAATGGATTGAATGTATTTCCATCCTTTGGAGGTAGCCAATTTTCTTTTTCGATATATCCTGCGGAATCAAGGTTCTTGTAAAATCCCTTAAGACCCTTGAATTGGAGTGCAAGCCCTAGGACGAAAAACGTGGGAAGTGCGAGCAAAGGTGCTAAATTCCGAGTACGTTCTAGCGGTTTATCATGATTGAAAATCAATTTCCTGATTAAAACAAATGAAAAGTATGCCAGGATTCCACCCAAAAGGGGAGACGCCACCCAACTCAGAACAATTTCGCCAACCTTTCCCCAGTTTACGCTGCTGGGTTCGATCCACAAACCCATTCCAATAACTCCTCCAACGATACTATGTGTCGTGGATACCGGTAGACCAAATTTTGTTGCGACTGTTAGCCAAATTGCGGCAGCGAGGAGAGCTGCCATGAATCCATACATCAATTTCTGACTGAGATCATAATCAAAACCATCATCGCCAAAATCGAGTACCCCTTTACGAATCGTGTCAGTAACATGGCTACCGAAGAATACTGCGCCTGCGAATTCAAATACAGCTGCCACGATAATTGCTCTACGAAGTGTTAGTGCCCCACTTCCTACACTTGTTCCCATTGCATTTGCAACATCATTTGCACCAATATTCCAAGCCATATACGCACAAACGAGTACGGCAACACTGAGCAACAACATCGTGGTTTGGTCCATGAGAGATTCTACATGGAGTTGGTATATATTCTAAACTCCATATATTCTATATAGATATATTGAGAGGGCCTGATGATAGCATGGCATCAGGTCCAGGAGATACATCCATTCGAAAAATTCAGTCAACAGGAGGCGGAACCTTCACGTTGAGTCTGCCCAAACAGTGGGTGACAAGCCAACATTTGAAGACAAGTAATTCGATTAGGATTGATTGGAGGCCAAGCGGTGCCCTGCGTTTGACTCCTTTAGAACAGGATAAACGAACGCTACGGACGATTAGCTTTGACCTTGAATGTCTCCCTGATGACAGCCTCTTTGACCATCTTATGGGTGCATATATTGCTGGAGCAGACGTCATACGAATCCGTCATAATTCAAAGGATAAACGACAATCGAATCAAGAAATTAGAAGATTTTTACGTGCAACGCGGGGTTTTGAATTATACGTTGAGGAAGAACAACTGTTTGAATTACATTGCCTTCTCAATACAAGTGATATGCCAATTACATCGAGTCTAAATCGAATGTATCTCCAATTATCGAGTGCTATACGGGACATATTGAGCGTGTTTGGAGGAGACGACCCCACTTTCCTGGATGACCTTGAGGAACGCGAAAGTGAGGTTGATGCTCTTCTTCATTTAATCGAGCGACAAGTACGATTACTCATCGATAATTATTCGATTGCAACAAAATTGAACATGACACGGATTCAATCTCTTGAGTCAGGAAATCTTGCTCGTTCGTTAGAGAGAATGATGGATCATGCTGTCCTCATTGGGGAAAATGTCCAAGAACACTCCTCGGAGTTAGGGCATAAAGAAAATGAGTCTTCAATTAAAAACTTAGGAGAATGGCAAAACGCTCTGAAGGAATTGATGATCAATATTCGTCTCCGAGATGCAACTCGTATCGAGGAAGCACGAACCCATTTGAAAAAGATCCAAAATGATTTGAAAGAACACGAAAGAAATCTTTTCCAAAGTGAAAAAAAGCATTCTTGGATGCTCGTAGAGTTATCTGTTTCTGAATCAATTCGAAGGTTGTGCGCTTATGCACGGGACTTTGGGGAGTCGTTGATCAACATGAATGCGTACAAGGGAATAAGGCGAGACAGAGAAGGTGTTTAAAAAAACACTTAATGTTTTAATTACACCTTTGTGTTGGCCTTTTCACCTCCTCTTTGAATAGGTCGGGCGCCTACTTCTATACAGGGACAACAATGGATATCGAACTTGAGACCTACGTAGACGAAATAATGGATAGCCAACAGTACAGGTGCGGAATTTTTCCCTCTCTTCTTGAACGGTTAGCTCGTGCAGCCGCACACTACAGAGCTCAAGTTGACTCACGTGGAACTCCTGCAATAAAGGAGGAATAAGGAATGGATGCGTATCTAGAAAGCTATATTGAAAACGCAATTGACAACTTCGAATACCGTAATGGGATTCGATTTCTACCTGGGTGGATGAATAAGATTCTATCCAGTGTTCGTCGTTCGTGAATCAACGGCAACTGTCTTGAATGATAGGT
The DNA here is from genome assembly GCA_002496635.1 of Euryarchaeota archaeon UBA82. Classification (GTDB taxonomy): domain Archaea; phylum Thermoplasmatota; class Poseidoniia; order Poseidoniales; family Poseidoniaceae; genus MGIIa-L2. The sequence goes on from DAKQ01000015.1 coordinate 3,625, forward strand.
TTCATGTTCATACATGAGCAAGTGGGCACCTCACCTTATTGGTTTGGCCACACCGCTATCTGCGATCGTTTGTTTGTTGGTCGGTGGTTGGTGGATGCTCCTGCCGATTATTTTGCTGTTAGGAATCTATCCGATCCTTGATACTCTTGGTGGTTCGACCACAGTTCATGACATTGAGGATGAAGGGAAAGGTCACGACTTTATTGTCCATTTACATGGTCTGCTGGTGCCACTAATTGTTGCAGCGTTGCTGTATAGGGTGGGGGACGGTCTTGGTTCCATTTCCATACTCGTCCCAATTCTATGCGCAGGTTTGGCCACTGGAGCTGCAGGTGTTGTAGCCGCACATGAACTCGGTCACAGAAAACCTAAATCGTTCAGTTGGTGGCTTGCTCGTCTCGATCTTTTCTCCGTTCTTTACCTCCATTTCACTGTTGAACATAACCACACACATCACAAGCATTGGGCCAGAGAAGTTGATCCAACAAGTTCTCCTTGGGGCAGAAGTATCTATGTTCACTTATTGAGAACAATCCCCCTGCAACTAAGAAACGCCTTTAGGATACGTAAAAAAGATGCAACAATATCTGTAATCTTGGAACTTAGTTTGTTGATATCTCTTGCTGTTTGGGGGCTGGAATACTTTGTTGCTTTCCTTGGTCAAGCACTCGTAGCGATATATCTTCTTGAATTTGTGAATTACATTCAACACCATGGCTTAGTTCGTGGAGAAGATGAGCGCCCTAACGCATCCCATGCTTGGGAAAGTCGTAGCCGCTGGTCAAAATATACTCTGATGAATTTGACACTGCATGCCTCTCATCATCTTCGTTCAAGTACACCCTACGAGCGACTCAGGCCACATGATGAATCGCCTCAGTTACCTGGAGGATATTACCAAATGTTCTGGATAGCGCTGGTTCCACCACTCTTTCATCGAATGATGAGAAAGCGTGTTGATCATTCCGGTGGTGTTGGTGGAGCATAGCCTCCATCAACCGCTTCCTGAACAATCTTCAAATCTGATTCGACCATCATTTGTACGAGTTCCTCGAACGTTGTCTTGGTTTCCCAACCCAACTTTTCTTTTGCGTAACTTGGGTCTCCGATTAGGAGATCGACTTCAGCTGGGCGGAAGAATTTCGGATTTGTGCGAACACGGACCACACCAGAATGATCTGTTGCGATTGTGTCTGCTCCTTCGCCAGACCAAGTAAGATCCATGCCAATGTGTGAAAATGCGAGAGAAATCATATCACGAATACTGTGAGTTCGTCCTGTGGCAATGACATAATCATCAGGCTTGTCTTGTTGAAGCATCTTCCATTGCATTTCAACATAGTCGCCAGCAAATCCCCAATCACGCTTTGATTCAACGTTTCCAATGTAGAGGCATTCATCGAATCCATGCTTGATGCGAGCAGCCATCATCGTCACTTTTCGTGTAACGAATTCAAGACCGCGTCGAGGGCTTTCGTGGTTGAATAAGATTCCAGTACAAGCAAACATATTGTAAGACTCTCGGTAGTTTCGAGTAATCTCAAACGCCATGACCTTTGCACATCCGTACGGAGAACGTGGGTGGAACGGGGTTTCTTCGGATTGTGGAACTTCTCGAACCTTTCCGTATTGTTCGCTTGAACCTGCTTGGTAAAATCGGCAATCCGGTGAATGCTTTCGAATTGCTTCAAGACATCGAAGCGCTCCAAGACCAGTAATGTCTGCAGTCATCATTGGAGATCGCCACGATTCAGGAACGAATGACATTGCACCAAGGTTGTAGAATTCATCTGGTTTCACTTGATGAACTGCGTTATCAATCGAGTTCTGGTCAGCAAGATCGCCATTGAGTAAATGGAAATTATCGTTACTCATCAAGTGGTTGATGAGGTTACGACCTAGACTTGGCTGAGAGACTCTACGCACCAATCCATAGACGATGTA
>DAKQ01000170.1 GCA_002496635.1 Euryarchaeota archaeon UBA82
AAGGGGATTCAGTGGGCCGATACAAACGCTACCTTTGTGGTTACATACGAACTAAAAGAGATTCCTTTTGTATGAATCCCAGAGAGCAGTTGCAATAAATTACTGCAAAACCAAATTGATTATTTCGGCCCCCATCTTGCCCGTTCAGAACTATCCGAATATCGCTTGGCTAAGGGCTCTTGCGATTGTTGAGCAACAAATGATTGCGGAGGAGAAGGTGGTTTACTAGAGTAACTCTTACCGATTTGGTTCTGATGTTTTTCAATTCTTCGAAACGGGTTATCGTAAATAGAATTTCTGAAATACTCCTCTGCATGTATAAGAAATTGATTCTTTGCATAGATATACGAACTTAAGATAACAGAAATTACGAATACAATCGATATAAGGGATATAACACCTAGAATAATTCCAAGAAGATACTCTGCCGATGCATTATCACCAAACGTCTCAAGTAAAGATGCTTCTAGGAAAAAATAGGACGAATAATACAAACTTAGGGAAAGAATGAGCAAACCTGTTAATAGCGGAAACGTCATTATTACGGTAAGATGTAGGGTGTAAGAAAAAAAGAATTTCCTGAGAGTGGCTCCGCTTGCAACTTTTCCCATGCCAAGCGAGTCTTATACTGGTTAAAATAACAATCGATATTTATGACCAAATTTCGTAATTCAATTCCAATCCAGTACTATTTGGATTAGGTTTGTTCTTCAAGTTAATACTTCAAGAAGACGATCTTGTTCAGCAGCCATTCTCAATTCCATGGCGATTCTTCGACCACTGCTCATAGGTTTTCTCCATAGGGCGTTTCCATATGGATGGCCTACGTTGACGTGGACGTTTGTTCCTCCACCCAATCGTGGGGCAACATCGTAAATCCAATAATTCATATCCTTGTCAATACAGGTTTGTAGGCAGAATGGACCAATGATTCCAGGGTCATAATGCTCTTTACTCGCCTTGATGAATCTCTCACCGAGTTCAAATGCACGCTCAAGAAGTGATTCTCGGATAGTTGCGGTATTGTGGCCAACAACAGTCATTTCTGGAATCTTTTGATGATCAGGCATGGTCATCTGCTGAGGAGCAGGAAGTCGCACGTGCCCGTCTAAAGAAGATTCGAATCTCCAATCCACTCCGAGCAGTTCAAGTTGTTCGCCAGGTTCGGCAAGAGGACTGTAGAAGAAGTTTAGATTAAACACAGGTCCAATTACGTACTTTTCGATTCGTGCACCATCGAGGGATGATTGATCTATAATTCCATCTTTGAGGAGAATCTGTGACTTCTCTTGATATTCTTGATATGAAGCACAAGTGAAGAATCCGCGTTCAAGTTTCTTCTGTGCATGATGTAGTTTTACGATAACGAGACAGTCAATATCCTCTGGATTTTCAATTGCCTCAGGATAGGGCAATCCAGCTTTGTCAAGAATCCAATAGTAATCTTGTTCTTCGGTTCTCTCTTCCATTCGCAACATATTTCTTGAACCAAAAAGAGGTACTTTGAATGTGTTTTCAACATCTTCGATTGTTGAATAAGAAGTGAACGATCGGTTTGGAATGTAGACTACGTTTCTTTTACGCATTTCTGCCTGCATTGATTCTTCCATGACATCATTGAATGAAGGTAAAACAATTGCTTTGTCAACCATTCCACGGAGGACACGTCCAGAACTTGACCGCTTCGTTTTGAAGTATTGCGAATAGGTCTTTTCTCTTCCTTCTTGGCAATAGGCAACAGTTGGGAATCCTTCTTCGATTCCTCCATCACATATGTCAAGAGCGGAGTGAGATGCAGTCATTCCAATACGTAATTTCATTCGATCGTATTCTTCGATTATTGCTGCAATGTCATCACGTTGTAGCATGGTTCTCAACCCCTTCTCGTCGACCTCGGTCTTTGATACCATCGGAGAGACGGTTTCAATCGAAGCGTTGCAATTCCATCAGTTCTTCTGTGGTGAGTGTGTCTCCAGACATGAGCTTACTCATCAAGTCTTGAACTTCAACACGAGCGGTTGGTCGTGTGCCTTCACCGGCTTCAGCGCCACGGCGTGCACGCATCATGTCTTGGATTGAGTGCAAACATCGAAGTGAAACGATGTAGAATCTGTGAGCCTTGTCAGCTTCTTGCTTAGTGTTACGTAGTTCACGATGCTTTGAGTTCGCTCTCTCACGTTGCTTGTTGACTTCTTTGTCCCATTGGAGCATGAGATCGTGAGCGTCTTGAGCAGCAGCCGCGGCTTCCTGAACTGCGTGATGTGCCTCATCATGTTCTCTTCGGGCGATGCTTAGGTTTTCATTTCCAGAGTCTGATTCACCTTTAGCAGATTGTTCTTCCTTCATCTTACGAATTTGTGAATTCAGATCCTTGAGTCTCTTCATGACCTTTCCTTCATTCTTTCCAGTGTGTTCTCCACGCTCAAATTCTCGCTCGAGACGAGAGAATTCCTTGGAAAGAGATTGGAGTGTTACTGGGCGCTCACGGCGTCCACGAGGTCCACGTTCTGTAGGAACCTCATCGCCTCGTTCGGAGTTTATTTGTTCACGAATTTTGGAAACTTTACTGCTCGCCTCTGTTCGCATAACCTTCTTTTCGCGAACAACTTCGTTCATCTTTTCACGCTGTTGCTTCTGCTTTTCAGATTCTTGAATGAGGATTCGAACCTCAGCATTAAACTCATTTCTTTGGGAAACAAGTTCTTTCGTTTTTTCATTCCAACCATCACGTTCTTCACGGTAATGAGTTGCTTTTTCGTCGAGAATTGTGCGTCGCTTTTCGAACATTTCTTTGAAATCATCCATTCTCTTCACACTCTGGTGCTGGCACATGCGAGATATGCTACGGCCAAGCGACTGACCTCACCCATTTAACCCCTTCACTCCATACAGAAGAATTGTATTCGAAGGAAAGTCCAAAAATCAACTTCTCATCAGACATTAAATCGAATCAAGAATGAGGTCAATCGAGCCTAGATTTACATTTGGC
>DAKQ01000167.1 GCA_002496635.1 Euryarchaeota archaeon UBA82
AGCACATAAGATACCAATCGTTGAAAGAGGTGGAATGCTTGGGTGAACCATGGGCATAACCGCAGATGAGGTACTTGCAGAGATTGGACCTGTGCAAGAAGTCCTCGATGCTCACGATGGCGTTGTAACTGTCCACGATACAAGTGGAGGCAACATCATGCTTTCATTGGACGGAGGATGTAATGGATGTTCTTCAACTCCAATGACTGCAATGCAAATTTTCTATTCATTGAAGAAACTCGATTCAGTCAATGACGTTATTTTCATCAATGGAGAACTTCCAGAGTACATGCGCACATTCATCAACCAGAAGATGGAAAAAGAAGCTGCTGAAGGTACTTCTGAAGAACCTGGCGAAATTGTTTGATCATTCTTCTTCGGTTTTTTTCCCGATACTGTGTGGATTGGCTCCAAATGATACGTTCTCACCTTTGATGTTCATTCGAGCAGCTATGGCAAGAACGACGCACACGATTGAGAGTGGCTTTGGTAGATAATTCGATCCCCATAGTGAACCACCTGCAAGTGAAAGCCACCATAGAGAGGCCGCAGCGAGAATAAGGGATGTGAAAATGATGTTTTGGACCACCAACTCTGCTTTCTCAGAGCGTGAAAAGGTAGCTACAAACATAAACAAGAAAGCAGAAATCCCACAAAACGATTGGACAAGAAGCGAGATGATGTCCACATCGACCATGATGATTCCACTCCTCGGGGGTTTTTGAAACAATCACTTGCCATCCTTTTTTACCCGTGGGGATTTGAAGTAGATATGGCAGGGGGCGGATTCAAATTACCGAAGGCACGACCAAGCGGCCCGCCTTTCTTTTCAAGAAACCAAGTCGCTGGAGTTTTGCATCAAGTTGCTGTCCTGTTGGAATTACAAGGAGCAAATGTCTTCAGAGTACGTTCCTATCAAAATGGCAGTCGCCTTCTTGGCACATTGACTGAGGATTTACACGAACTCGTCGTCACAGGTCGATTGTTCGAGATGAAAGGGATTGGAAAGGGGCTTGGTTCAGCTCTATCCCAAGCAATACTCGAAGGTGAATGGCCAGAAGATTGGCATCGCTTGCACAACGACACACCTCAAGGGCTCATCGAAATGCTTGGCATCCCAGGCTTGGGTCCAAAACGAATCAAATTGATGCATGAAGAACTTGGTGTCGATTCGATTGCTAAGTTGAAAGAAGTTGCTGAAGAAGGCTTGATTGCACCAATGAAGGGATTTGGCAAGAAAACAGAACAACGCATGCTCGATGGAATCGAACTATTGTCACGTTTCCGAGCACGTCGCCGTCTTGATATTGGCTTGAAATATGGAACAGCGTTTGAACAACGGATCAGAGAGATACCCGGTGTTGAACGGGTCCAACTTGCTGGCAGCGCTCGCCGAAGAAAGGAAACTATCGGCGATCTTGATATCGTCGTAGGAGTAAAACCAGACCAGCACGAAAATGTTGCAAATGCAATCCTGGCCTTACACGGTATTGCTGATGTAAAAGGTGCAGGAGATTCTAAAATAAGCCTTATTCTTGAAGCCAGTATTTTCGAAGATGGTTTCTCAGTTGGCCATATTGATGCAAATGTTTTGGAAGCGATTGGCGGTGATGATTACGAACAACTGGAAAGCGCTGGAACAATCGATGCACAAGTTCGATTGGTTCCTCCAGAAATGTTTTCGTTCACCCTCGCATACTTCACAGGAAGTAAAGAACACAACATTGCGATGCGCCAACGGGCAATTGACCGGGGATTACGTCTCAATGAATTTGGATTAATACCAGAACAGAAAGCGGGGGAACTCAAGGGTATCGAAGCCGCACAATTTTCTCTTCATGCAATGACTGAAGAAGACATCTATGCTCATCTTGGGATGCAATGGGTGACACCTGAGTTACGAGAGGACATGGGGGAAATGGATGCAGGAAGCCAACAAGCACTACCTCATTTGCTTGAATTACCTTCGATTAAAGGAGCATTACACAACCATACAGTCGTCTCAGATGGAGAGGCTACATTAGAGCAGATGGCCGATGCAGCGCAAACGTTGGGGTGGAATTGGCTTGGAATTGCAGATCATTCACCGACTCTAAAAATTGCAAATGGAGCACCAGCTGACCGTCTTCTTGAGCAAGGTCAAACTATCAAGAAATACAATCAGAAGTGGGCTGATGATGGTGTTGATTTCCGACTCTTCCACGGTGTTGAATCTGATATCTTGCCGGGAGGTAAGTTAGACCATCCAGATGATGTGCTTAAGGAACTGGATTACGTTGTTGCTTCTGTTCATGCGATGACGAAATGGAGAGGCCGAGATGAAAATGAAAACACAGAAGAATTACTCAAGGTACTCGAACATCCAGCAACAACAATTATTGGACACCCAACTGGTCGGATTTTACAAGGTCGTGAAGGATATGAAGTGGACGTGTACCGCATTATCGACGCTATGGCAGAACACATACAAGAAGGGAAATTCAAAGCCATTGAATTGAATGCAAGCCCTTACCGATTAGATATTGATTACAGGCTTTGCAAATATGCAAAGATCTCTGGAGTCCCTGTGGCGATCAGCCCTGATGCCCATTCGACAAGAGGATTAGCTGATATTCAATACGGAGTCATGACTGCCCGTAAAGGATGGTTGGAAGATGGCGATGTCCTCAATACCATGAGTGGGGCTTCATTGGCTTCACAACTGACCCTACAATGAAGCAATAGTTCATGAATCAGTAGCAGGTGGAAAACTCATGCGACTTACACGGACACTCATCATAGGAGGTCTCATGGTCATACCTGGACTCTTCCTTGGCCTGCTTGTTTGGTATCTTCTCGGTCAGCCTCAAGATGGAGAATCTCCGCTGATCGAAATATTTGCGTGTAACCTCATACCTCTTGCAAGCATAGGTTCCGGAATCTTCTTTGGCTGGGTAACGGGCTCTGAATACGCAGAATAGGTGGCTTCAATATGAAGCGAAGTGAGAAAGCAGAACGCATTCAACGTATGCTTGAGTCATTATATCCCGAAACGCCTGTTCCTCTCGATCATGAGAATTCATTTCAACTCCTCGTCGCTGTTCTCATGAGTGCACAAACGACTGATTTGAAAGTCAATGAGGTGACTCCTGAATTGTTCAGGCAAGGGTCAACTCCCGAGAAGATGGCTACATTAGAGGTTGAACAAATTCAGGCAATGATCAAACAAGTTGGACTCGCTCCTACGAAAGCGAAAAACATCAAACGTTTATCTGAACTCCTGATTGAGCGTCATGATGGTGTAATTCCAAATACATTCGAAGAACTAGAGGCATTACCTGGAGTTGGTCATAAAACTGCAGGAGTGGTGCTTGCCCAAGCCTTTGGAATACCTGCATTCCCAATTGATACGCATATTCATCGACTCGCGGCTCGATGGGGTCTATCGAATGGAAGCAATGTTGAGCGAACTGAAAAAGACCTTAAAGCAATATTTCCTAAGCAGGCTTGGAATGATTTACATCTACAAATTATCTTCTTTGGAAGGGAATACTGTCCTGCACGATTCCATGATTTGACAACATGTCCAATCTGTTCATGGGCTGCTACAAAGAAAAGGATTGTAGAAGAAGAAAAGAAAAATCGTACCAAGAGTCGCCGCTCAAAGTGATACGCTTACGTCAAATCCTGAACCAAGAAGTTGAAGCAACATGACTGCTCCAAGAATCAAAAGTGTGATTCTGAGAGCTGGAGTCGTCGTATCTTCGTCATAGGCTTCGCGAACAAATGCATATCCGATGAGTGCAACACCGCCACTGCCTAAGAGAGTTGAAATTGTCCCCATCACACGATCAAAGTCATTGTGAGACTCAGTATCTTCAGCGAACTTTTCACCCCATCCTGATTCAGATGTATCATAATCAATTTCGCTCGGGGCACCACCAAAGTCTGGAAGAGCGCTTACGAGAATAGCTAGAAGGATGAGGATGACGCCGATCATCAAGAATTTATGAAGAGAAAACAAGCCGCCACCCATCATGGCTTGCTGGGGGGGATGATACATATTCGATGAAACGGCAGGTCCAGGTTGAGTGGTTTGCATGTGCTGTCATTTGAGGAGACAGCATATACTCTTTTTGATTAAATACCAAATACAGACGATGCTCCATCGAGTAAGACTGCAGTTATCCAGGAAGTGATTCCAGCAACCCATAGCAACTGAATCGCTTGACCAGCAGCACTTGTTTTACCCCCACCTCGTAGACGTGTTGCAATAGCAGATACAGCAATAATCTGACCAAGGACAAGGAGTGAAACTATAATTTTGAACATTCGAATATTATCATCTACTGAAGTTGCGTCTTCCATAACAGGAAGGGCAATACCCGAGCCAAAGTCTTGGAGTGCACCAACATCTGTTTCTGCTAAGCCTGATGCAACTCCTGCAATAGCATCTCCAAGTTGTAATACAATCGAAATGGTCACGTTAAGTGAAGTTACGCTAGCGATAAGAAGCCCAAGGGCTACACCCCACATTGTGTTTGCAGAAAGCGCACGACGACGGCGAAGTGACAAGAGATTTCCAACAGAACGAGACACCATCTCTGCTGTCGATGCTGGCTTACCAGATGATTGAGCGCCTTCTATGTAAATTCGAGTATAACGAGAGATTACAGCCGAATTGGTGTCCGCATTGAAGTAATCCCATGCTCGGTCTGAATCAATACGGGTCGATAATCGCTTTTCTAATCGATCAATCGAATAGTCAAGCATACCAAAATCAACACCTCGTAATGCCTTGATGGTCGCAGAAGGTTCTGCACTACGAGCCTGTGCAGTACCACCTAGTGCACGGATAAAATCAGGATACGCACTGTCCCGCCTCAATACGTTTGTCTCTTCTTGACGAATTAACCAAGCAGGTACAAGAAGAGGTGAAAGTGGTGCTGCAATCAGAATAAGTCCGTAACGATCCCATTGGCTGCTTATCGCTTCCCATGAACTTGCAACGACATAGATTGTCACCAGGAGTAAGAACAATGAAATCGCTCCTGAAGCGAGTAATGCTCTTCGGAAATTTATTCGGAAAGGTGTTTCAAGTTCATCCCGAGCAAAGATGAGATCACGAGGAATAGTTGCTCTAAAAGCCATCATGGCTGCAACTTGAATAATGATGAAAAGGAAGGAAGCAAGAAGAAGGAAACGTAGTCGAGCTGCAACTTCAATTGGCGTATCGTCAGCTCCACCTACTTCGAATAGGACAAGATGGATTCCAGCGATAACAAGCCCGAAAAGCCCTGCTGTAACCATTGAAACGTAGATTTCTTGCATTGTATCAACGCTTTCCAGCCTTGTGTCATAGAGAGTGTTATACTGTTCAGCAACCGTTTCTTGTTCTGAACGCATGAATTCATCAATCGGCTGACCTGCTTCAATCGAAAACGCCATTCTATCGAGGAAATCCGTCCATAGTGGGCTTGGACTTTGTTGTGCAACAATACGAGCAGCTTCTGGTAAAGATGTGTTCCACTTGTCAACAAGTGTCTCGATACGTTGTACTTCTGATGCTAATTCACCATAATCTCTCATTTGCTTGAGAATGTCGAAAATAGTCTGAGCACCTACTTCTCCGAGTGAGAGAATTCCCATGCGAGTGATGAACATGTGCATTTCACGCTCGATCATGTTCGCTGAACGAGTCACTTCAAGCATTGGGAAAGCAATAGCACCAAGCGATGCTAGGATGGGGAGGAGGAGGATCAAGAGTATTCCCGAAACTCCAGCAAACAAAGCACCATCAGCAAGTCCACCAGTAAGGAATATGAGGGTCAGTGATGCGATAAGGCCCATTGCAAAGGCGCCGCCAACATAGACAGTAATGAAACGACTAACCGGCATTTCGAGCCGACGGATGGCAATTTGCCACATCGGCATTCGTTCCATGCTTCTTCATCTCCTCATCGGTCTTTTTGGCTGACCCAACTATCAACAGCCTTATCGAAGGTTTCCCAACCACTGTTGTAATAAATATTGAGAAGGCCAAATACGTCATCATAATGCGTCAGGTTACGTTCTACCATTCGATCGAGAGCCGAAGCCCTTCGCAACATTTCGTCATAGACATCTCGCTTATTCGCAAACCCTGCTTGGGCAGCGATCTTATTTTCGAGAAGGTGAGATTGGAACATACCACGGAAGTAATGCTTGTCTTTGAGAGGATCCCATTCGAACATACCACGGGTCAAGACACCATCGCTGTGTTTGTTGTATCCGATAACTTCGTCAACACCAGTAATACGGCGAACAAGATTTCCATTTGTTTCAGTAACTTCTTGGAAAATTGCGAAATTAAGGTTGTCGAAGAAACGAATTGGAACATTGATTGGATCCCCAGTGAAACGTTGAATCATCTTTACAATTGAAGATGCGTGGAATGTAGCGATAACAGGGTGCCCAGTTTGCATTGCTTGGAAAGCAGTAGCCCCTTCCACACCACGTATTTCACCGATGATGATGTATCGGGGTCTTGAACGCAATGCTGCTTTAAGTAAATCGAACATTTCAACACTTGAATCTTCATTTTTGGAACTTCGTGTAACAAGTCGTTGCCAAATCTTGTGGCTAACCTTTACTTCTGGAGTATCTTCCGCAGAGTAAATCTTCACGTTGTGATCGATAAAAGGAAGAATCGCATTGAGCGTAGTGGTCTTACCCGAAGCAGTCTCTCCAGAAACCAGAACTGACATTCCGTATTCTAAACACAACCAAATGTATGCTGCTACTTGGGAACTCATTGTGCCCCATTGAATAAGTTGAGTAATGGAGATTGTTTCTTCAGCGAATTTACGGATAGTAAAAGACGGACCCAGCATCGAAACGTCATCAGAGAAAATGATGTTGATACGGGAACCATCGAGAAGAGCACCGTCGATAATAGGATTGTTATCCGATACAGGACGGCCAATACGCTCTGACATAGAACGTAGATAACGAGCAAGAATATCTCGCTCACGGAAACGGATGTTTGAGGTAACCATTTCGAATACCTTGTGATCCATGTGAATATGTTTCAAACCAACGGAGTGAATATCTTCCAGCATTTCATCTGAAAG
>DAKQ01000147.1 GCA_002496635.1 Euryarchaeota archaeon UBA82
CATCGACTTTTTCCATATCTCGATCTTTCTTCTTTCTGTATGCAAAGAGTATGTTGCCTAGGACATCTTTGTGAGGAAATAAAACAGGTCGTTGGAATAGCATACCAATATTTCTTTCCTCTGGTTTGATTTGATTCAAGTTTCGCCCATTGAGGTGAATTGTTCCTTCATCCGGTTTTACAAAACCTGCAATTGCTCGTAGCAGTGTTGTCTTTCCACATCCACTTGGGCCTAATATCACAAGAATCTCTCCTTCAGCCAATGTAAGATTGCATCGTTGGACAATGATATTTTCATCATAAGACAGTGTTAGTGATTGAATTTCGATTGCCATTAGAATCCTCCTCCTTGATGTTCTCTAAAACGTTCTGTGATGACAAAGAGAACAAACGTTACCATCATCAAAAGGGAAGCAGTAGCCATGGCTACTGGTTCAACAAGTTCGAAATATTTTGGTCGAGCCATCAACTGATCAACCAGTATTGGCAAGGTATCCCAGGAACCTGAACGCAAAAGAATCCAAGATGCTCCGAATTCACCCAATGAAAAGGCGATGGAAAGAGTTGCAGCAACCACAAGTGAACTTTTCATCAAAGGAATTCGCACTTTAATGAATCTCTGGTATTGCGAATAACCAAGCATAGCAGCAGTTTCATCGTAACCGGAATCCAAACTCCTCAGAGCCGGTAAAAGGATTCGAATTACAAATGGTGTTGTAAGCATTGCATGCGGAATTATAGGGAGTCCGTACCATCGGAAGAGTTCTGGCCACACTTTGAGTACACCGAGTAACACACCCAATCCTACCATGACTCCTGAAAGTGCCAATGGGAGCATGGAGATTAAATCAATAGCCCTTGCCGTTCTCTTTTTTCCTTTTGATTCGAATGCATGGATTGATGAAGCAACGGCATAACCGAGAAGGATTGATACAACCATACAAGCAATTGCATAAACAATTGAATTTGCTAAAGCATCTGCAGCAGAGACATATGTCAGATCACCAGTGAGGGCAATGTCCCACGCTTCAGTGCTCCATCGATACGATTCATTGGTTCGATCTCTGATTCGAACAGAGGAGAGCAGCATAGAACCCAATGGGGCGAGTGCGAACAAAAGAGCGAAAGAGACGCCAATTCGTGCCAATAGTGATGGTCTTCCTGCTGTCTTTCTTGCAAAAGATTCGGAGACAACATCATTTGATATCGATTGTTTTTGTTGCCAATAACCCGCCAAACCAAGAGCAAAAAGGAGGATTATTCCTTGTAATGTTGCTCCACCAAGTACCAATAGACTCGCTTCTGTTCTGTAATTATGGATGCCTGCGGCTCCACCCTCTACAGCCATCAATGCTTCAAGAGTCCACATGTCTGGAGCAAGCCATCGAACCAAAGCAAATGATGTGAATGAAAATATGAATGCGAATAGAAAAGCTGAACCAATAGAGGTTCTCAACACTGGCCACCAAAAATATCTCGTTCGGCTGAATCGAGTTTTTCCGATAGGCAGTAAGCGAATTGACTCCTCAAATCGAGGAGGGATTATTGCGATTTTTGGTTCAACAAAACGAATGACAAGGGCAATATTAAACCAAGCATGGGCCAGTAATAAGGCAATAATGTGGCCAGAGTTTTCGATTCCAGTTGAATCGGATAGCCAACCGATAAATCCAGTTTCAAATCTGAGATCGATTCCCATAGATTCTATTACTCCTCCTGTTTTGAAAAGAGCAAGAAATCCCATTGCTGCAACGATGGTTGGAGTGACAAAAGGGAGGGTCAATGCTGCTCTTATGAAGTTCAGGTGCTTCCACTGATGTCTGCCTAGCCACCATGCGATAGGCAAGCCGATTGCAATGGTGAGTGTTGCAGAAAGTAATGCTTGAATGAATGAGAAATAGAGTGCTTCAGTTCCTAATGGATGGTCTGGTAATGAAAACATTGCAGCGAATGGGTCTTTCCCAGTTACATCGATCAATCGTTCAACTGCAAGATATATCGGGATGAGGATTAATCCCAAGTATACGAAAATTGGTACGTTTCGAATACTGCGCAATGTCATGACTTCAACTCAGATTGAGTTTGTAGAATCTCGCCATTCCTTAAGCCAATTCTCCATCTCCTGACCGATACGATCCATTTCAATGGTTGACGGCTGAGTAGGAACAGGGCTGTGATATCTGTAACCGTTTGTCTCAGGGAGGTCTTTGCCCTCCAAAACTGAATACATCAAATTGTTTTCAGGCATGTTTGTATTAACTTCATCAGTGAGTAAAAATTCGATGAAGGCGTTAACGGCATTCTTGGAACCTCCTCCATTGACAGATGCGGCATATTCGACTTGGGAAAATGAAGCGAAGTCAATATCGACAGCAGCAGAAATTGTTGAATTTTCACCATAATATGCTTCGACACCAGGGGAGTGACAGTATGATACTGTAAGCCATGCATCGCCTATGTGGCCTTCATTCCATATTCCATAGCCTCCAGTGTAGTGGGTTTCGTATGCTTCAGTCCATCCACTTGTGAAAATTGCATCATTTTCAGCCATTTCAGCCCACCAATCAAATGCAGTCATATTGCTTGGTTGTTGCTCAAAATAGTCAATGGTTGCAACCATGAACGCCCTTCCAGGGGATGATGTAACTGGGCTAGGAAATGCAGTTTTCCCCTTCCATTCAGGCAATGTTAGTTCTTCGAGTGTAGATGGGAAGGAGATATTATTTTCATTCAATGCTTGCGTATCTGCATTTAGACAAATATAACCTTGATCAAAGGGAACTGCTTTGTTACCCCTATACGGTGCTGTGGCCTTAGAATCGAGGTTTGGAATCTCTGCATTATGTTCTGTTAGCAAATCAAATTGGAAAGCAGTCTTGAGATATGTGTTGTCGAGTCCGAGCGCTAAATCAGCCTGTGGTTTGTCTTGAGTGAGTAAAAGGTGTTCGAGAATACCTCCAGCATCATCTGTTCGAATCATCTCAACCTGAACGCCAGTTTGATTCGTAAATTCATTAAGGACATCATCTGTAATTGCAATAATATCGTATGTGACAATTGTAAGGACGCAATCACCCCCTGTATCTTTCCCATCATTACATTCAAGATCCTCGTGTTCTGTACCAAGGAGCATGTCTACTGGATTCTCCGTACATCCACTAAGTGGTAGGCTTAACATCAATAATGCTACAATAAGGTGTAACTTCAGCTAGAACCCTCCAAGGCATGGATAAGGTTGTGGCATCGGTCAACGACTTCGAGTGGGTTGGTTGCAAGGACATAGAGAGAAGGTTCCCAGCCAAAATC
>DAKQ01000095.1:0-2532 GCA_002496635.1 Euryarchaeota archaeon UBA82
CGCTGCTTCTTTTTTCGCTGCATTGTTCATATTAAACAGAATGAAAAAGAAGCGTGAACTGAGAAAGAGGCAAAAACTCCACAATGCCAGTAGAGCGCCACTATCAAGCATGCGTGCTTCTCGAAAAGGAGCAAGACATGACCGGAGGCACGTTGTTTCACGTTCTCTACAACTCGACCAACTTAGTGACCAAGCCCGTGATGCATATGAACAGAGGCAAAGACGTCGTGTTGAACAATTCTCGGATTTACAGCTTGTAATGGATGAAATTTTCATTCCTGAGCGAGATGCTGTCGAAACAGAGGACGAAGAAAGTGAGGAAGACGAGGAAGACCGAACCACTTGGATAGATCAAAATGAAGACAATCTCAACGCTCACGCCAACCTCGTTGCTGAAGAAGAAGTAGGCACTGGAATTTCAGTCCGTGTGAGTCAAGAAGAAGATTTGGAACTCATGGAACGTCTTGCTCGAGAGGGTGGGAAGTCAGGTGTTGTCCAAATCAGCCTTGCTTGGGATGATTACAATGATCTCGACATGCACGTCTTTTGTCCTTCTGGAGAACGTATTTACTTCAACAATAGAAAGAGTGCTTGTGGTGGAGAACTCGACGTTGATATGAACGTACGTCCAAAATCAAAGAAACCTATTGAAAACGTTGTATGGACTGATTTTGCACCTGATGGCGAATACAAGATTGGCGTTCATTTTTACAGACATCATAGAAAGAGAAGAACGAAGAAAATGTGTAAATTCAGACTCCGTGTTGTAACCTACGGACAAATCAAGGAATATTCTGGTGAATTGACATCAGGGGATCCAATGTCCATGATCACATCGTTCTCGCTTGTAAAACCAGATGAAGAAGAATGATGGTAGTCCCTCCCGGATTTGAACCGGGGTCGGAGGAACCAGAATCCTCCATGATGGACCGCTACACTAAGGGACTATGATTCGCCCACTTTGATGCCCTTCTTGAAATCAACGGTGGGCCGTGAATCAAATTACAGCGAATCGATACAGTCCCTTTGAAACCCATGAAAGCATCATGATAATCATGAATGATGCGAGTGCGTATTTCGCCCAAGGGCGGGGTGGTTTTCGTTCTGGCCATGGATCAATTCCGAGTGCTTCAGCCTCTGCGACAAGTGCTGCAAGTTGCTCAAGTTCTTCTTCCACTGAAGATGCGACCATGCCCATCCTAACCGCTTTCACTAGATGAAATTGCGTCTTAAATCATGACTTGCAAGTAGGTGATGATGTTTATAATATGGGATGCCATGGACAACCCATGAAGAAGTCATTAGTACTGTTTCTCGTAGCCACCCTCCTGCTTGCAGGTTGTACTGAACTATTATCTGAAGACGGTGA
Organism: Euryarchaeota archaeon UBA82; assembly: GCA_002496635.1. GTDB lineage: Archaea > Thermoplasmatota > Poseidoniia > Poseidoniales > Poseidoniaceae > MGIIa-L2. Next base: position 1,370 of record DAKQ01000095.1, read on the forward strand.
AACCAAAGTCGAAGTTAACGAAGAAATAGCTCTTGAAAAGATCAACGACATCATTGACCCAAGCGAAGATTCCGCTTGGGGGATGACATACATTATGGAAATGAACATGGGCGACATGATGGTGGGAGACAGTATGGATTCTGAGGAAGACTATTCTGATGATATGGGCATGGAAGGCGATTCAGAAATGACAATCCAAATGACTCAAGCAATGTCTCCTAATGGAGTACACGCATCCCAAGTAATTACAATGTCTTCTGAAGATACTCAGGGTGAAGAAATTGAGATTATTCAAAAATGGACTCAATCTGGAAATACAATTTATCTTGAAGTTGGCATGATGATGGGTGACAACTCAGAGATGACCGATGAAGAAGTTGCAATGTACGAAATGATGGGGCTTGGAACACAAGAATACAAAATGCAATCAGCACTAACACACACAGAAGCAATGGCAATCATGTCAGAAACAACAGGTAATGACGATGATATGGATCCACTAGCCTTTTTGGAAATGATGCGTTACATTGAGACATTTGGAACATTTACACCAATGGATGATGAAGATGGTTTTACCATGTACAATGTTGTCCTCGACATGGAATCAATGGATGGACCGCCAACGGCTGAACAGGCACTCAGTATGTGTGATGCGAATGATGATGGTTCGATTTCATGGGATGAATTTACTTCTGATGCTGATGATAGAACGTTCTGCGGGGATGCATCAGAGCATGGAGATTTGGACGAATTCCAAGCATACTTCACGGATGCAGATGAAAATGGAGATTCAGGGTTAACCGTTGACGAATTGGATGCTTTCATTGCTGATGTTGATGCATATTACGAATTAATGGATGAAGATGATGGACACGATCATGATGACCATTCAGATCATGATGACGGTGACCACGGTGATGACGATAGTGGAATCCTAGATTTCGACTTTGCTTTCAATGACAATGGCGATGTAGAATTCTTCCGCATCAACCTTGAAGAGCCTGGTATGGACGATCTGACCATTTACATGCTCAGTGAATCAAAAGCGCTTGAACTTACTTCAATAACCAATAACGCCGAAAATGTTGCTCTTCCATTCACTGTAGGAAGTGATGACATGTTTGACATGGATATGGGATATGATGACCATTCAGATCATGATG
>DAKQ01000095.1:2845-19775 GCA_002496635.1 Euryarchaeota archaeon UBA82
GACCATTCAGATCATGATGACCATGGCGAGGATTTGATTTGGTATGATTGCGTCATGTTTGTCGCTGATTCCGCGCTTGAGTCAATCACTGAAAGCACAACATTTGACATGGTTTGGAATGGAAGCAATATAGATGATTACAATTGTGGAGAAGTTGTAAGCGAGTCGATGCAAAATCATGACTTTGGATCGGAAAATTCAACAATGCCTCTTCATCTTATGTACGTAGACTGCGAGAATGTAGACGGAGAAGTGCTTTGTGAACACGGGTTTATAGATGTTCAAACGAACGCAGATGGAAATGATGAACTGTGGAACATGGTCTGGGTAGATGAAGATAGTGAATGTGATGGTGGATTTAATAATACAACAAACATGTGTTCCGAATACATCGGATTAGTACTGCTGTCAGACAATATTGCATTTATGATTACACATGAAGATGAAGATGCGCTATTTTACTATCAATACGATGAATCCACAGGAAGCGGTCTGATTATGCAAGTAACAGGTGATGATGACCATGATAGCGATGGCCCAATGATGGTTTGCTACGATATGAATACACATGAAGTTGACATGAGCATCGAATCTGAATCCGATTGTGAAGCTGCAGGCCTTATGTGGACTGAGATGCGAGATGATGACCATTCTGGAGACCACGATGATGGAACACTCTACATCTCCATTGGAGAGGCAATGCTTCCATTTGAAGGCGATATGAGCGATTATACTATCGAACTTGCAACTTGTGAGAGCGATTACAACATGGAGACTGGAGAAGAAACCAAAGAATGCACTGCACAAATGACTGTTTCAATGACAGATGCTATGCTAGCGGGATCCTCTGTTATGTTCCATGATGCTGATTCATCAGGAACCATTAGCGATGGCGACATGATTCACGTCTCCGAAACCGTTGATGTTGAGTGGAGCGAAGTCCGCTTGTACTCATCAAGTGCTGATGCTTACAGTGACGAGAACCCAGTCTTTGAGGTGCCAGGATTCACTGGCGTTGTTGGAGTCCTAGCACTTCTTGGTGCAGCACTTCTTCGTCGCAAGGCCTGAAGTCGTTTGCAAAGTACACAATAGCGTGCCTGTAATGGCGTAATGCTCGGGGTTGCGAAGCCTTTGAGAGTCACATGTGAGTATTTTATACACTCCCAACATGTAGACGTTGCATGAAGAAGTCAATTACGCTGTTTCTCATAGCCACCCTCCTGCTTGCAGGTTGTACTGAACTGGTCAACGAAGACGAGGAGATTGAGCTCAATGAAGAGATTGCTCTCGAAAAGATCAATGATGTCATTAACCCATCTGAAGGGAACGGTTGGGGAATGACCTACACCTATGACATGGTGGTGTACGATACCGATCTCGATGAGAATGGAGAAGTGATTTACAATGAGGCGACAAACGTCTTCACAGTCACACAAGCAATGTCTGAGGATGGAATTCATCTTGCAGTAGAAATTACAACCACTTCCCCAGAAACAAACGATATCCCTGTTTCGATTTATCAAGATTGGACGCAAGTTGAAAATACAATCTACATTTCCACTGCGATGGAAATGCCAGAAACGAATCTTGAATCTATGTCCGAAGAAGATGCTGCGATGTACAATTCAGTTCTCGATACCATAACAGATGTGAAAATGGCCTCTGCACTCGACCATAGAGAAGTTACTGCTCTAATGAATTCTGACGATTATGATGACCCTGAAAGCAGCATTGAAATTGACGAGATTCTTGCAATCATGGAAATGGTGGTTGACTGTGCCGAGCTAACTCCAATGGATGATGAAGATGATTTGATTATGTTTTACTCTGAAATGACATTTGAAGGCGATTGCATCTCCTCACTTGAACAGGAGGAAGATCGAGAAGATGAAAATCGAGAGGATGACATTCAGGAAGTCTTCTGGACCTTTTATCGAGATATGGAATTCTGTGATCAGAACAACGACAATAATGTGACTTATACAGAATTAGATCGCTGTGTTTCAACAGACTTAGATAACGATGGTTTTGTTTTCTCCACAGACGATATGTTGCTGTATGGACAGTTCAATATCTCCGATCAAAATGACGATGAAATGCTTGATGAAGACGAATATACGAATCTCTCTGAGATTCTCAATGAAGGTTTCCAACTTAGCGGCGGTCAAATTGGCTATAGATACTACTTTGACGAGGAGGACAATAATGAGGAAATCACGCAGGAAGACTGTGAACGTCGAGGAGGGTCTTGGTCAGAAGAACGCAGTGCATGTTCCTTTGAAGAAGATCGTGAAGAGGAACCAGAATTTACTGGCTACTGGGTGAGTTATGAAACCGCTAATTGGTCCTGTAATTGGGAAGATACTGCAGACCCAGGGGAAGATTATACCTCTTATTATTGGAGTTGTAATGACATCCGTGACCCACCAGAAGATACTGGAGACAATGATTGGTATTATTGTGAATATTATGATGATATTGCAACCCATTATTGTACTAATGGATTTGGTAGTCGAGGCACAGACGAAAACGGGGAATGGGGCAACTCAGCATCATTTACTCATTGGCGCGACGGTGGCGACCCGAGGGATGTAGAAGATGATGAGGAGGATGAACAAAGGAGCGAAGACACTTCAACAGTGCGAATTGAATTTGCATTCAATAAAGAGGGAGATATCGAGTTCATGCGATATCACATGTACGATGATGAATGGATGACATTCTCCTTCTTGAGCGATTCTGAGATTAAGGAAGTGGTCACGGCGACCAACGATGGAGAAATTGCTGCTTTACCATTTGTAGTTGAATCCATGCATGACGATGAGGATTGGGAGAGCAATGTATTGCATTCAGAGCACGGCAATGAATGGGTCATTGCGTCCAATCTTGATATTGCTTACCTTCCATTTGAAGGTGATATGAACGATTACAAAATTGAACTCAGTATGTGTTCAGAAGAAGGCGAACGGAGTGAAGATGATTCTGAAGAGTCCCCTGAATCAGAAGAGGATTGCAGTGGTTTGATGAGCATCCTTATTTCAGATGCAATGAATAACGATGAAGATGATGATATTACCTTCCATGATAATGATAATTCAGGAACTCTAAGTATTGGAGACATGATTTCTGTGTCTGGAGACGTTGAGGGTGAATGGAATACTGTTCGTCTTTATTCAATCAGCGCTGATGCTTACAGTGACGAGAACCCTGTGTTCGAAATGCCTGGATTCACTGGTGTCATTGGAGTTCTAGCACTTCTTGGTGCAGCACTTCTTCGCCGCAAGGCTTGAAGCCGACCGTTTGAAGCCAAGGGTATGAGCGAAGTACCCGAAGGGTTGAATTTGGCACTCCCCACTAGGGGAATGCCAAGGCCTTCGGTGACCTTGACGCTCACACGCGATGGTACAGATGGGGTCGAAGTTCTCTTGGGACGGCGATCAGAAACAATGAGGGCGTTTCCAGGATACTGGGCATTCCCAGGCGGTGGTGTGTCTCGTTCAGACAAAGAAGCGACACGATTCATTTCAAACAATTCAGGAGCTCAAGATTCTGCCATTGTTGCTGTTGTTCGTGAAATGTCAGAGGAGCTTGGTGTCGTCCCATCTGGAAATGCTTTGCAACCTGTTGATTCATCACTTCGAGAACAAATTCTTTCTGATAAGAAGGCTTTCTTAGATGCGATATCAAGTGACCGAATTGTAACTGATACGTCCTGTTTACGACACATTTCAAGTCGTACAACTCCACCATTTGGCCCGGTTCAATTTGAAAACACATTCTTTCACCTTCACATCGGAGCGAATGATTTCATGCCTTCCTTGGAACTTCAAACCGAATTTACTGCATTCGAGTGGATGAAACCTCATGATATGATTCTTCGTTGGTCTCGACATGAAATCCGAGTTGCCCCACCAGTCGTCACCCTTTTGATGGAACTCGATCGTACTTTGAAGCGGTATGGTGGAGATATGATTCAAACTGCTGAGGATTTACAGCGGCGGCAGCCAGGACGTCGATCGATTCTCTTTGCCTATGGTGTCGAAGTCGTTCCTGTAAAAACTGCAACACTTCCTCCAGCAGACCATACCAACGCATATCTTGTTGGCGATCCTGAAGGCGAATTTGTTCTGGTCGACCCTGCCTGCCATATGAGAGAAGGAATGGAAGAATTAGCAGAAGCAGTTGACAGGCACAAAGGTGAATTAGTTGCCTTGCTGTTCACTCACTCTCATGGTGACCATATTGGAGATATGGATTTGCTCAGAGAAGCTTTTGATGTGCCTATTTGGGGAAGTAAATATACTTCGAAAACCGTTGCATGTGAACGTATCCTGAACGATGGCGACATACTTCAACTTGGAAAACAGGAATGGACTGTTCTCATTACACCAGGCCACCATCCAGGCCACGTTTGTCTCTCATCACCAGCAGGAATTGTTGCAGGAGACATGGTGGCTGGAATTGGAACCATCTTGATCCCTCCGGGCACTGGCGATATGGATGTTTACATTGAGCAACTCGAGCGGCTACGAGAGTTGAATCCTCACCTCTTATTCCCAAGCCATGGCCCTGTTATTCCGTTGCCAGAACGTACTCTGTCATACTACATCAAGCATCGAAAACAACGCCATCAAAAAGTGCTCGACGCTGTGGAATATGGGCACAAGACAATTTCAGCCATTACTACTATGGCTTACTCAGATTCACCAGATGCACACCCTGGTCTTGCTCAAGACCAAACCCTTGCGCATCTACTTTCACATGAACGAATGGGGCTTGTTGAGCAACAATCGAATGGATGGAACCTAAAAGGAGTTGAATGAATGCCATATAGAGTTGTAATTACGAAACCTGGATCTCCATCAGTCCTAGATATCCAAGATATTGAGATTCCAATTCCAGAGAAAAATGAAGTCTGTATTCGGGTTCATTTTGCTGGGATTAACTTCGCAGATACACTCATGCGTATGGGCTTCTATCAACCAAGACCGCCGTTTCCATTTACCCCAGGCTACGAAGTTAGTGGAGTCATCCATGCGCTAGGAAGTGATGTTGAAGGATTCCAAGTTGGACAACGAGTTGTAGGGATGATGAGAACTGGAGGACAAGCAACTCATGTTGTTACTGAAGTCAATCGAGTCATTCCCATTCCTGATGAAATGACGCTAGAGGCTGCTGCATCAATGCCAGTCACCTACATCACAGCACATCACATGCTTCACCATCTTGGAAATCTAAAACCAACTGATTCGGTTCTAATTCACGGTGGTGGCGGAGGGGTTGGAACTGCAGCTCTTCAACTCTGCAAATGGGCGGGAGTTGCCAATGTGTGGTCAACTGCATCTTCAGCCAAAGCAGATATTATTCAGTCGTACGGAGCGACTGCAATCGATCGACACAACGAAGATTTTGTAGAACTGATCAAGAAAGCAACTGATGGAAAAGGCGTTGATCATATTCTTGACCCAATTGGTGGCGAACATCTCAAGCGAAGCCTATCTGTTCTAGCACATGGTGGAAAATTATACACCTACGGCATGTCTTCAGCAGCTCCTTCCTCAAAGCGTTCTCTTCTCAAAGCGTTCTCTGCATTTAGGAAACGCCCTCGTTTCGATCCAATGAAAATGATGTCTCGAAATCAAGGCGTCTTCGGTGTCCATATGGGTACGTGGCCTGATGAAGATGTCATGACAGAACAGATGGAACGCATTGTCAATGGAATTAAAGAAGGAGTTCTTACTCCTATAATTGATTCAGTGTTTAAAGCACGTGATGTTGCAAAGGCTCACCAATACATACATGATGGAAAAAACATAGGTAAAGTGTTGTTACGTTTTGAAGAATAGGAGGGGTTGAAATGAAGGCATCAATGACTGGATTTGACGTTCGTGCTGTTTCGCAGGAACTCAATTCATGGGCGGGAGCCTATGTCAAGAAAGCCTACATGCCTCATTACGAACAAATCGTTCTTCGAATCAATCCAAAAGAATCTGATCAATTTGATTTGGTCATTGTTCGTGGACAACGCGTATACACTTCACAGAGAGATCGTCCAATGCCAATGACGCCCCCTCCGTTTGCTATGGTTCTGCGAAAACATCTCAAAAATGCTCGATTGACAGGTGTTGAACAACTTGGATTTGATAGGGTTCTTCTGTTTAGATTTGATACAAAACATGGCAAACGCTCTCTAAGTGTTGAATTATTTAGAGATGGGAACGTCATTTTGATGGATGAAGAGGATGTCATTATTCAGCCCCTTACTCATGCGAGTTATGCTGGACGGACCATCAAGAAGGGAGAAGTGTATATTCCTCCACCTGCTGCAGTAGACCCTTACACGTTAACCCCTGATGTGATCAGCGATATCTTCTCGGATTCAGATCGTGACTTGGTTTCAACTCTTGGAGGTAAAATTAACCTCGGTGGCGTGTATGCAAATGCTGTATGTGAACATGCAGGTCTTGAGCCAAACAGTTCAACTACAGATGCAAATGCAGGTGTCGTTCATGGCTCTTTGACACATTTCTTGAATGAATTGAAATCTTCAAAACAAGGCTATCTTATTGTAAAACCGAATGAAGAACATTCTGCTGAAGCGCTACAAACAATCGCTTCTACCAAAGAGCATGATGCTGCAGCAAATGCGGTGATTCGAGAAACCGCAAAAGAAGCAACACCTCTCTTATTACCATCTCATTCAACGTCAATATACATTGAATATCCAACACTCACTTCGACCATTGATGCCTGGAAAGGTCATCATGATGCAAATGCATTAGCACGACGTGAGCGAGAAAAACTCGATGCTGCTGCACCAGGACGAGGACATTCAACAAATGTAGAACGGCTTGAGCGTCGGTTGAAACAGCAAGAAAAGGCGCTGGAAGGATTTGCAAAGAAGATTGAGAAACAACAAGCGATTGGACACGCGATTCAATCCAATTGGACGCATGTTGAAACGATTTTACAACAAGCAAATGAAGCACTTGAAACAAAGGGATGGGAAGCAATTCTCTCTGGATTAAAGGAAAATCCATGGGTTGATTCTGGCAATCCTGCAGATCGCACGATGATGGTTCGTCTTCCAGATGAAAATGGAGAACCTGGAAAGGTTTTCACGCTCTCTCTTGATGAAACAGTGCACCAAAATGCACAACGATATTTCGAATCGGCTCGTAAACAGAAGGACAAAACCACTGGAGCGACAGCAGCCTTGGCAGATACAAAGGTAGAATTCAAACGAGCACAAAAGAAAGAAGCAAAACAACAAGCGAGTGGACGGCTTCAAACAGTTCGTAGAAGTAAACGTCTGTGGTTCGAGCAGCACCGTTGGAGCATCATATCTGGAGGCCATTTATTGGTTGGAGGAAAAGATGCGAAAGGGAATGATGCAATTGTCAAGAAACATCTTTCTGGAGGAGACATGTATCTTCACGCTGATCTTCATGGTGCACCAAGTTGCAGTCTACGAGCAACACAAGGCTTTGCAATTGATGAGGACCCATTTGGACAACTTCCACCTGGCGTTGCTTCCTATCGAATCGTCGATAAACTCGGAGACGAGCGAATCACAGATGAGAAATTGGAGGAAGCTGCTACTCTCGCTCTTTGTTGGAGTCGAGCATGGAATGGTGGAGGCGCTCATGGAACCGTTTTCGCTGTAAAGCCTGCTCAAGTTTCCAAGTCCGCACAGACGGGTGAATATGTTGGTAAGGGCGCATTTATTGTTCGTGGTCAACGTCAATGGTTCAAGGATTTAGATGTTCAAATGGCCGTTGGACTTGTTGCTATCAATGGGGTGCCATTGCTACTTGGAGGTACCGTTTCGACCATCAAAGAACGGTGTGAACGGTATGCAGTCCTTTCACCAGGAAGGACGAAAAAGGAAGCATTAGCAAATCGAATCTACAAAGCAACTGGATTACGAACTGATGACATCTTATCAATTCTTCCAGGACCTTCTGAGATCATTGAAGACATTGGTATATTCAGTCCATTCCGTCAAGAGATGGAAGAAGAGTAATTATTCTTCATTCTCATTTCGAACAAAGGCTGATGCTACAATAGTTAGCAACATCATGGTTTGAACCATTCCAATAGGGAACGGAAGTGTTTCTGATTCCTCTTCTGAATCAGAATCATCTGGCGACCCCATGTCTGATTGTGGATAATCATCCGCTTTGATCATGAACCAATCAAGGTCTCTTGGCAAATCAGCTGAAAGGAATTCATGATCATCTTGATTCACAAGGAAATCATCTTCAATTCGTACACCAAACCAGCCATCAAGATAAATTCCTGGTTCAATAGTAATCGCATCCCAGACAGCAAGTGGTTGTTGGTTGTAGGAAAGACCGAAGAGTGGATCATCGGTTCCTCCAGAGAGAAGAGGGGGTTCATGGACGCATACTCCATACCCATGACCAAGACTGTGTATGAAATATTCACCGTAACCTTGTTCTTCGATGTGTGTACGAGCAATGTCATCAAGAGCCCACGCAGGCGTCCCTGCTTCGATGAGAGGGAAGGTTAGATTTTGAGCATCATAAACGGCCATATACACTTCAATAATCGTTTCATTTGTTGTTGGACCAACGCTGTATGTTCTCGTGATATCACTAACCCAATCATTGACACGTGCCCCGAGATCGACTACAACGATGTCACCGACTTCGACAACTTTTGGCCCCGCTCCATGATTGTCAGGATCACCATGAGGGATTGCTCCATTTGAACCAGAGGCAACAATTGTTTCGAAACTAGGCCAATCTGGATTAGACCCATTTTCAATCATTGCTCTATCGATTTCAGCGGCTACTTCTTCTTCAGTCAAAACCTCTCCCATCAATACGCGCCATAGCATATGTCGAGCAGTCTCTTGACCAATACTTCCCAATCGAACAGCTTCGCGAATAGATTCGTCCTTATCTGGGGAAATACCAGTAGGAGAAGGGAATTTTCCGCTGAGTAAACGAGCTGCTTCAGTTTCACAGGCAGTCGCTGTTGGTACAACGAGTACCAATATGAGGAACACTCCTACAACCCAGCGCATGATTCAGCCCAAGCACTCCCAAGCAATGAACCCAACGATTGGTCTCATCTGCGAACATACATTGCAACGGCATTACCGCCACCGAGACAAAGCGTTACAATTCCTGACTCCGAATTGAGCCTTCGCATAACGCCAAGCATGGTGATGAGGCAACGTGTTCCGCTGGAACCTAACGGATGGCCAAGACTAACCGCTCCCCCATGGAGATTGAATCGATCATGAGGAATACCAACTTCTTGAGCAACTGCGCATGAAGCTGATGCGAACGCCTCGTTATGCTCATACACATCGATATCCAGTACATCGAGATTGTTTCGTTCAAGTAGATTCTTGACTGCTGGGATTGGAGCACTCATAACGCGTTCTGGCTCAACACCAGCGGTGCAATAATCCTCGATTGTTGCAATAATTTCCCATCCTTGTTCCTTGGCAAAGTCTTCACTTGTAATCAATACCGCACTTGCTCCATCATTGAGAGTGCTTGCATTTCCAGCGGTAATAATTCCATCCTTGTCAAAGACAGTACGGAGTGTTGAGAGATGTTCTACTGATGAATCAGCTCGAATTCCTTCATCCCTTTCAAAGAGAACTGGGTCGCCTCTACGTTGAGGGATTTCGAGAGCGAAGGTTTCCCAATCGAACCATCCTTCATCCCATGCTTTTGCGGCTTTTTTGTGACTTTGAACAGAGAAAGCGTCTGCTTGAGTTCTGTCAATTGAGCATTCACGGGCAACAACTTCTCCGGTATTGCCCATGTGCATATTGTTGTAAACGTCCCACAAACCATCGTGAATCATTGAATCAACAAGTTTTGAATCACCCATTTTCTTTCCTTTACGTTGACCCATCAGAAGTTGTGGAGCATTGGACATGCTTTCCATTCCACCTGCAATAACGACCTTGTGTTCTCCCATTCGAATGCTTGTTGCAGCATGCATGGCCGCTTTGAGAGAAGATCCACAAACCATGTTGATGGTTACGCACGATGTTGACACAGGCAACCCTGCTCCAAGTGCGACCTGCCGAGCAGGTGCTTGTCCGGTACCGGCTTGCAGAACCTGTCCCATGAGAACCTCGTCCACGATACCAGAAGAAGGATCAATGTTCATGCGACGACAGAGTTCTTTGATCGTTGCAACGCCTAAGTCAATAGCACTCATCGATGAGAGTGAGCCCATAAATCGACCGATAGGTGTTCGAGAGACCCCGCAAATGACAGCAGTGTGTCGACCCATGTCACTTGGAAACGAAGCGACCTCTTGAACATACGCATGCTCTTCTTTCGAGGTCACAAAAGCATTGATGAACTCAACCACGTGGCAGAGCCATGGGCAAATTCAAAACTGAACTAAAGACCACGAGAAATGCTGACCAAATGAGAGATATCGAAGTTGAAATCGACTTCACAAGCAACGCTCTAGCATCCATTCTTTACCGACAAGGAGAAACTGTTGTTCTCGCATGTTGCACAAAAGAAGCACGCTTGCCAGGATGGTTTCCGCGAGATTCTACCAAAGGATGGGTTCATGCTGAATATTCTCTCCTCCCTGGCTCTACAGATTCTCGATTTAGAAGAGAACGCCGTGGTGCAAAGGGAAGGACACAAGAGATCGAACGACTTGTTGCTCGTTCACTAAGAGCGGGTGTTGATCTTGAGGAACTTGGCCCTGTTGCGCTTAATGTCGATTGTGATATTTTGAATGCTGATGGAGGAACACGCTGTGCTTCTATTACTGCAGCTAATCTAGCTCTTCGTCTTGGCATCCGTCGTTTGATTGCCAATGGACAATGCCTTCCAAAGCATCTTCGCCCAACTGAAGATCAGCGACGATCCGGTTGGAGCGCTCCTTCATTATCTGCCGAAGAACAACTTGAACACGAAATGCGTGTTTTGCCTCATGATGTTGCTGCAATTTCAGTTGGCCTTATCGATGGAAAGACCTACCTTGACCTTGATTACATCCTAGATTCAAATGCTGATGTTGACATGAATGTTGTCAAAATCAGTAACGGTTCGTTCGTCGAAGTCCAAGGTACTGGCGAAGAAGCCACGTACCAACGTGAAGAACTCGAAGCACTTTTGGATTGTGCAGAAATTGGCTTTGCTTCCCTCTTTGATATGCAAACAAGTGTCTTAGATGGCCAAGAGTGAACTACGAAGGCTTGAAATCCCACGTCACGTGGGCGACACGAAAGGGTTGGTAGCTTAGTTGGGAGAGCGCGGCACTGAAGATGCCGAGGTCGCCGGTTCAAGTCCGGCCCAACCCACCTTTCACCCGTTTCCATCAATGGGTTCATTTGCAATCACGTGTGTGCTAGGCACATGGGGGAGGCAATTGTTCGGGAGGAACTGCCCAAAGAGGTTCCTGAACCTGAATCTAAGAGCGATTCATTGCTCAAAGAACTCGATGAAATTCGTCGAAGACGTACGGATGGGGATAGTCGCAGTATTTTTGCGAAGAAAGAAAACCCGGTCCTCTTCGTTGGCATAATGTATGGGATCCTCTACGGCGCACTCATTCTATCCATGTCATCCGGTATGCTTGGACAATCTACGGCAATGGATTACAATGCTTCGACCACATTTCTCGACATCGGCGGGGATTGCATTGAAATCGATGATGAACCATGGATTCACATATTCCCTAACGAAGATGCTGAAGTCTTTTCCCTAAATGTCTACAATTTACCCGCAGGCTATGTTGTATTAACGTACAACATCGTTGAAAAAGGAACGTCAAGTTCCTCAAATGCCACAGAATCTATTCGGGCTTTAGACAATGAAAACAATCGTGCCCATGCAAAGGCAGATTACAGTTCACTCGATGAAGGAAATTACGTTGTTTCGCTAACAGTTGAGATGTATGAAACAAGGGAAGATGCAGAAAATGATTCCATTCAACCCATGATGGATGCATTGGAGAAATCTGTTGATTTTGAACTTGATATTACAACCAAAGGTTTTGCATTCCTTCCATTTGGAGGTGACGAGACCGTACGAGAAGTCCGTATAACAGACTCCGGACCACGTTCATGTTGGTCTGTACAAGAACTAGGAAATTGGGGTTACATCCTTTTGGTTGCTGAACTAGGAGGCGGCCGTGAAACCGCTATGCTCGCCGGAGGAGCTGCTGGAATTCCGGCTTGGTGGATGGCGTTCAATTCCCTTTCACTATCCATCTTCTCACTTCTGATTGCTTATCCAATCATGTACAAGGTATACCACCAAGAATCGGACGATATTCTCTCGCGAAATCACATCATTCGACTTGTTGAAGATATTATCTCAAAGTGTGAGCGCCGATTAGGAATTTCAATCGACCATGAACTGGCTAAGGTTGAACCAAGAGATCTGTCGATCGACATTATGGTTCCTTACAAAAACACCGAAAATACCCTCAGTGATAGCAAAACAATTCGGGATGAAATTCTTCGTGAAGTGCTTGATGAATTTGCCCTCTTCCACGTCTTTAAGCCAGTTCAACTCACTGTACGAACCATCGGTTCAAATCAAGCAATTGATTTCGATTCAGGTGTTGGAATTGGCGTAGGTGACCGAGACGATGAAGAAGCTCCAGAAAACTACACTTCGTTCTTCGAAGAACTTCATTCTCTATCAAGAGTCGAAGATGAAGTTCGAGATTCATTGGACCTGTTCTTTGTACGGGATAATACATTGAAACTCGAAAATGCTGTCATCACAAGTGATGATCGTATCGTCTTTATTTCTGTTATTTTCAAACCGACAACACGATTTGCATATTTCCGCTACAAGCGTCTCGCCTCTGAAGTAGAAGATGAACTTCGTGCATATATTTCTGAGAGAAATAGAGATTTGCTCACATCTCAAGAATTAATTGTCAAGGCACGTAACCAGGTGTCGACCTTGGCAGATCGTTCAGGAGCTGGACGGGTTGAAACCAAAGGTGACAAAGATGAACGCATTGCTGCTGTTGCTCGACAAGATGGTTTTGGCGGAAGAATGCTCCAAACAAAATTACTTGGTGACATCCTTTCAACAGTCGAGTACACTGCGAACGAGAAGCGCGAGATGATCAACAAATGGGGCTTCTGGGGACTGATTGTCTTCGTCTGGATTCCATTCATGGCATCTGGCGTTCTTGTAGGGGCCATGCTTGGATTGCTTTCAAGAATGAAATTCATGCGTGTTCTTATTGCAACGATGGTTGGTGGTTTCATTGCATCAATTACGTGGGCATACACCGCAGAAGGTATTGTTAAAATCATGCACAAGTACAAACTTGAAGCCGTTATTCCTATCATTATTATCGTATTCATCCTAGCAGCAATTCTTCACATACGCTCCACAAAGAACCGTCGACAAACCGAACTGTTTGAAGATACATTGTTGGATAACTTCCATAATGACATCAAGGAAAAGTATGGATCAAACTAGGTTGGATAACATGGATTCAACAACATCGCTCGATGGTCGCAACGGACACGTTGGAGAGGCTGCAGTAATCGGCATACTAGTGGCTTCTGATCGAGCTCATTCAAAGGAGTATGAAGATGAAAGCGGACCGGCAATTCTTGATTTTTTGAAGGAAGCGGTTGCATCACCCGTTGAAGTTCATTACAGGTGCATCCCTGATCAGCAAGATATCATCGAAGAGGTCTTGATTGAACTTGTGGACATTACTGGCTGCAATGTTATCGTAACAACAGGCGGAACTGGCCCCGCTGTTCGAGATGTTACTCCTGAAGCCACAGAACATGTCTGTGAGCGTATGATGCCTGGATTTGGTGAACAAATGCGTTCAATTTCGTTAGCCTTTACCCCAACTGCAATTCTTTCCCGACAAACAGCAGGAATTCGTGGATCTTGTTTGATTTTCAATCTCCCAGGACGACCGAAGGCGATTCGTGAAACAATTGATGAGATATGGAAAGCAGTTCCTTACTGTGTCGACCTCATTCAAGGTCCATACATCGATATGAACGATGAAATCTGTAATGCTTTCAGACCAAAAAGTGCTCGAAGACGATAAGAGCATTCATTGACTGAATGCCCTAGCAATGTACTAGTGACCAGCATGAGTATGCTCATCCGTAATGCAACAATGATTCTTCCTGAGACCACCGTTGTCGGCGATTTGTTAATCGTTGATGGCATTATTACAGCAGTTCAACCGGGAGGCGGGCTTCAACCTCATGATTCGAACACACAGATTATCGATGCCTCGGGATTACATCTTCTCCCGGGTTTAATCGACCCTCAGGTTCACTTTAGAGACCCTGGTCAACCAGAGAAAGAAGATTTGTACACTGGTTCTTGTGCAGCCGCTAGTGGTGGAATCACCTCATTCCTTGACATGCCAAACAATGTGCCAAGCCAAACAACACTCGATTCAATGTTTAACAAATTAGAAACCGCAGATAATCGCTGTGTAACAAACTATGGCTTCTTTATTGGAGCCACAGAATCAAATGTTGAGGAGTTGCAAAAAGCAGTTGGAACTCCTGATGCACCAATCGCAATTCCTGGGATTTGTGGAATTAAAATCTTCATGGGCTCATCGACTGGCGATTTGTTAGTCAATGAATCAAATGCACTCAAGACTATTTTTGACAATACTGCTGGATTGATTGCTGTTCATGCTGAAGATGAAGATCGAATGAATGAACGTAAGAAAATGATCGATGGGCGTACAGATATGGAAGCACATGCTGAATGGAGAGATGATCAAACTGCACTTATTGCTACAAAGCGAGCAGTTGGATATGCACAAGCGAGTGGACATCGATTGCATGTTCTTCACCTTACCTCAGGAATCGAAGCAGATTGGCTCCATGGATTAACATCACTCACTGGAACAGATGGTGAAGCACACATCACAACCGAGGTACTACCGCAACACCTTACCTTCGATGAACGTGATGTCGCTGAGCGTGGTACTCGTTTGAAAATGAATCCTCCGATTCGATATCAAATCGATAAAGAAACATTGTGGAAGAGGCTTCATGATGATACAATCGCATGTATTGCAACAGATCATGCCCCTCATACGCTTGAGAACAAAGCAAAAGGTTTCCCAAAAGCGCACAGTGGAATGCCTGGGGTTGAAACCTCACTGCCTGTCATGCTAACACACGCTTCAAGAGGCGCTTGCACCGTTGAGCAAGTCGTTAAGTGGATGTCTTTGAATGTGGCCGAGTGCTACGGAATGATCGGAAAAGGAAGACTTGAACAAGGCTATGATGGAGATGTAACACTCGTTGACATGACAAAAGAAATCATGGTTGAAGATCAGAACACGTGGTCCACAGTCGGTTGGAATCCATTCAGCGGACTCAAATTGGTAGGTTGGCCCGTTCTTACGGTCGTGGGAGGAACGCCTGTGTTTGAAAGAACGGACTCAACTGGAGTGAAAGGAAAAATATTGGTTGAAGAGGGACAAACTGGGTCGCCTCTCCTGATGACCCCTTGGAATTGATATTATTCGGGGTTCTTTATAGAATACACTTAATTACTCCATGAACTATTTTAGCGTGAGTGTTATGAGTAGCATGGAAGAACAACTTGGAAAAGGATATCAACAAATGATAATTGGATTAATTGTATTTATTGCAGGTGCAATTTGGGGTGGAATGCAGGCCACAGAAGGCATGGTAGCAGAAGATGTTTACTGGCCTGCTGTGATGATGTTATCTGGAGCAATGGTCGCATTGCTTGGAACAACATTTGGTACAGGCCACGAAGATGATCGAAGCAATGATCTTGGTGATGCCATTAATGAACTAACAGATCGCATTAACAGACTTGTTGGCTCATCTTCTAAAGAAGATCAAGAAGAATAATCACAGAGAATATATCTCTGCATATTTTTCTTCAACATATCGAAGAAAGGCGTCTGATGAAGGAGGGGCACCTGTTGCTTCTTCGATGAGATCTGCTGGCAATAAAGCACTGCCTCTCTTGTGAATTTTATCCCTCAGCCATTCAAGCATTCGAGACCAATCTCCTGATGAGATGTGGTCGTTAATCGATCCGAGATCGAGGCTCATTGCTTCAAGCAACTGGGCAGCATACAAGTTTCCAAGCGTGTATGTTGGGAAGTATCCAAACGCTGCCATAGACCAGTGAATGTCTTGGAGACAGCCAAGAGTATCGCTTGGAACAGTAATGCCAAACCAATCAGAGATCATTGAATTCCATAACTCAGGTAACTGATTAAGTGGGAAATCTTCATTGAAAATTTTCTTTTCAATCTCGTACCGTAACATAACATGAAGATTGTATGTTACTTCATCTGCCTCTACACGAATAAATCCTGGTTCCACACAATTGGCAATTCTGTTCAAAGTAGGTGAATCCCAAGATGGAGCATCAGGGAATGCTTCTCTGAACCATGGCATGGCAACATCCCAGAATTCAGGAGTTCTACCGATTTGATTTTCCCATAACCTCGATTGTGATTCATGGACACCGAGTGAAACTGCATCACCTCTTGGAGTGTATTGATGAGTTTCATCAAGCCCTTGTTCATACAATGCATGCCCGGTCTCATGCATGACAGCATAGAGGCAAGAAAATGGATCAAGTTCGTCATAACGTGTTGTGAATCGTGTATCTCCTGGCCAAATTCCTGCTGAAAATGGGTGCGTTGATGCATCCATACGTCCTGATGCAAAGTCGAATCCCATTCTCTCGCTTACCTTGATACAGAATTCTTCTTGAGATTTTGCTGAAAAGGTCATACCTTCTGGCAAGGTTGGATCTGGATTGGTCTTCTTTGCATCCATTATTCGATGAAGAAGTGGAACAAGGCGTTGCTTCAAACCCTCAAAAAGAGGGTCATAATCTTCAACGGTCATTCCTGATTCATATTCATCGAGAAGAGCATCGTATGG
>DAKQ01000095.1:20169-22282 GCA_002496635.1 Euryarchaeota archaeon UBA82
GAAAAATCTGAATTTGAACGAGCATTCTGCCAGGCTACAAGTGCTTCACTTCTTGCTTGAGCAAATGTTGATACAAAATCCGACGAGAGTTTTGTTGCCTTATCGTATCGCTTTCGAAATTCCCGGGCATTCGCTTGTTCAGATTCATCTAAATCGTTTCGATTCTCAACCTTTTCCAAGAGTTCACCCATCTTTGGGTCGATGACTCTTTCATGGGCAAGTGCAGCTAACCAAGCCATAATTTCCCCCCTGGATTTTGCTCCTTTTTCCGGCATCAGTGTTTCTTGATCCCAGCCTAGATGGCCTTGGATGCTACCTATTCGATGAATGTCTTTGATTCGTTGAAGAAACTCGTCTTTTTCGCTCATGATTCAACCACTACATGACTTCTTCATCAAGACTCGTATAGGAAATGTTGGTTTTGCAAAGCCACACATTCAATATGGATGAGTATATGGGAATACATGGTGCTTCCATCCGACGGGAAAGTTGAGGATGAGAAATCATCTAATGCTGATGTCGATGAAGACATCGATGCGCTTCTCAACGAAGACCAACACGTACCAGATCAAGATGTTAACACAATTTCTGAAGACATGTCAGAGGAAGAAAAACTGAAAGCCATCTCTGATCGAGTTGTTCAAACTTCAATGGATATACGACGCGGAGAGAATGTGTTGATTGTCTGCGATCCAACAACAGCAGAAATAGGCCAGTCGTTGCACGAAGCTACCCAACAACGGTCAGATAGAGTTCTACTCGTTGTCATGCCAAAATCAAGGCACCATGGAGAAGAACCCCCTAGCCCCGTTGCATCTCTCATGCGACAGCAACAAGTTGTCATTGCTCCAACAAAGTATTCTCTTACCCATACTCGTGCTGTTCGGCAAGCAGTCAGAGATGGTGCAAGAGTTGCAACAATGCCGGGGATGAACATCGAACTGTATACCAAAGGTGGCATGACTGCTAATTTTCAAGAAGTAAAACGAAGGATCTCAAACATTGGAACAATATTGAGACGAAGAAGAATCATCAATGTCAAATCAGAAGCAGGGACTGATGTTACATTCGAAGTGAGTTGGAGAGATTGGAAACTTGACGACAATGGAATTTGTAATCGGCCAAGAATGCTGATGAATTTACCTGCAGGAAAAGTGTTTGTTCTTCCAAAAGAGGGAACAATGAATGGTACCATCGTTATCGATGGATCATGGGACTCAACACTTATCGATGAGCCAATTGAATTTGTTATCGAAAATGGAACTGTAATCGACGTAAAAGGTGGTAGTCTCGCTGCAAATATTCGTCAATCATTCGGAGAAGTGGCTAAGAAACTCAAATCGAAAGATCGTGAAAATGTTTGGACTGTTGCGGAATTCGGCTTTGGGATGAATCCAAATGCGCGTCTTGTTGGAAATGTTTTGGAAGATGAGAAACGGCTCGGTTGTTGTTATTTCTCAATCGGAGACAATTCCCGATTAGGTGGAAATTCGAACGTGGGGATTCACATCTCAGGCGTATTAGCAGAACCTACAGTTTGGTTAGATGATACCTGTATTACTGAATCAGGCGTCTTCCTACCAAGTAATGATTAGCGATGTGCACTCGTATTCATATTACCACATATTGGGCAGAATCTCCAATATGGATCAAGACCAATACCACATCCTCTACAATGAATGCCTGACCGAATTGTCGGTTGGATGTTCATTCCCGGTTGCTGTTGCATAGGTTGTTGTTGAATCGGCTGTTGTTGAACTGGTTGCACAGGCTGTACTGGTTGCTGTTGCCATCCAGCCTGAGGTGCTTGAATACCGGGGGATGGGGCTGCTGGTTGTTGCTTCTGAATTGGACGACGAACCGGAGCAACTGGCCGAGGAAGACTCGACATTGTTTTTGCGGCATCAGAGGAAACAAACTCACTAAGCGTAACTTCTCCATCTCCATCAGTATCTGCAGCTTTGTGGAGTTCTTCTGCTGCATCAAGAGGGAGGTTCGCTGCTACGGCTAATTCTTCAACAGATAATGCTCCAGATTCGTCAACATCTGCTGCGATAAATCGTTCAGCATCACTAACCCATTCTTCTTCAGGTTCCTCAACAATAGGTTCCTC
>DAKQ01000095.1:22588-39166 GCA_002496635.1 Euryarchaeota archaeon UBA82
TCCTCAACAATAGGTTCCTCAACAGTAGGCTCTTCAACCACCACTTCTTCGACAACAGGTTGCTGAATCACTTCTTCTACCTCTGGGATTAATTGTGTTCCAAAGGCTCCAGAAAATGCATCTTGAGTTGCAAGATCTGCCTCAATATCATTCTTTGGAGATTCTTCCATTTCAACTGATGTTTCAACTGAAGGAAGTGGAACTGAGGTAGAGGGTTTTTCTGCTTCAACTGTTTTTGGAAGAGGTACCGACTCTGAAGTCGGCAAAGGGACTGAAACGGGTTCTTCTGGAGATTGTTGTTCCACCGGAGCAGGTGTTTCAGGTTTAGAAACTGGCTCGGGTTTCTTCTCCTGGACGGGCATTGCCAATCCAGCCTCAATGGCTGCAGGTTCAGCACTTGGGCTTGCAAGAAGGGTGATTGGGAGTGCATGACCTGCAACATCAAGAGAAGATGTTGACTCAGATGCAAGAGTTTGAATTTTCTCGAGATTCGCCGACGGGTTTGCCATCATATCTTGAATTGATGAAAGATAACGGTCAACTTCAGACTCCCCTCCAGTTGAATACCCAATTGCTAGTATCTTCAAAAATTGCATAGGATCGAAAAGTACGGATATGGATTCAATTACTTCTTCGGTTGCAAGAGGGTGTGCTGAATTTGTTGATCCTGTCGAATCTTGCTGGCCTGCAAAAACCAGCATGGGGTCGGGAAGAGACATGAGGTTCAGATGACCAAAAATGAGGAAATATATTTCTCCACCTTCGCACTGAAGCCGCTCGCTTGCTGCTTCAAAATTGAATTCACCAGGTTGTAAAACCACATCAGAAAGATGTTCTAGAGTCTTGGATAGAGCCTGTTTAGAATCCATGGCCATGAGTTGTTGAAGAACGTCGGAAGACTCTGTTACGCCGAAATATGCAGCTGTATCATCGACATCAATCCCTTCGGGAAGAGAGGCTCCTTCTGGTACTCCTTCTGACATATTTTCCCCCCTTCGATTTGCCCAACCTCGTCATGTTTTTGAGTCTACTGATTATCGATTCCGCGCAAGATCGTAGATTGCTCTTGATTGTTGGGCTGTCCAACCAGTTTCTTGGAGTTGCATTAGGATGGTTCGTTCTTGCTCTCCATCACCAAATCCAGCGACCACCCAATCAACTGCTGCTTCTCTATCATCAGCTTGCCAGTCCTCAAAGAGAGACATATCAACTTCAATACGAGCCTTACGAACCTTCTTCTGAGGTTTATCATCATCGTTTTGTGACGAGTCATGAGGTGATGAACCTACTGATTTCTTACCTACTGCTGCTGGTTGAGAGGTTCGTTTCGGGCCACTAGGTGCGCCTCCAGGAGGGCCACGTGATGGACCCTTTGCACCAGGAGGCCCTCTGGAAGGGGCTGTAGATGCTCCAGGGGGACCACGTGATGGGCCTTTTGCTCCGGGAGGTCCACGTGATGGACCCGTCTTTGCCCCAGGAGGACCTCTGGAAGGACCACCCTTTGAACCTGGAGGACCTCGAGATTGAGGACCAGAGGAAGGAAGTGAGCGTGTTGCAGGAGCGGCTCTCGGTTGCGTCGTGAATGAAAAGCCGTCATCATCATCGAAGAAATCGTCATCATCGTCATCATCGTAATCATAACCTCGGTTTCCAAGTCTTCGTAAAAGGAATCCAATTCCGAGGAGAACGAGAATCAGGCCGCCAAGAAGGCCACTAAACGCCATTACGGACATACCAAAGACAGTTGCTTCATCATCTGTCCCTGATTGTTTAGGTAATGGGCAACCGTCCTCATATCCATCATCTCCTTTTGGATCCTCAGGGCAATTATCAAGTAAATCATTCACACCATCTCCATCAGTATCTCTTTCACTCTTGGAACAACCGTCATCATCAACGTTTGAGGTTGGTGAATCAGGACACTTGTCTGGAACGAGTGCATTGAGAACAAATTCGCCAGGCCAATCTGAATCTCGAGAAGAATTCCACTCGGGATTGTTCCAGTTGTCTCCGTATCCATCGCCATCGGAATCATTCCATTGAGTCGCATCACCAGGGAACTTGTCTCTACCCCAATTATCTGCCCATCCATCTCCATCGTCAAAGCAACCTATCTCAAGAGAATCAAGATAAGAGGTCCCGAATTCCTCTGGACAGAAATCAGCATTCTCTCCATTCGGGTTATCTCCAAAGCCATCACCATCTTGATCGAACCACTGAGTTCCATCAAGTGGGAATGCATCACCCGCTTGTTCTATCTTTAGACCACTATCTGGATCGATTGTGTAAGTATAGTTTCCAGAGTAGCCATCACCATCTAGATCTTGATCTAATTGACTTTCATCCAAACACCCAACAGAGTCAACAGGATAGCCTGCTAGGGTTCCAGGACAGTTGTCGTCATTATCGACAACTCCGTCTCCATCTGAATCTCGTTGGAATTCGTCACAACCAAATGCATCAATATCAGTACCAGTGGAGTCTGGACATTGGTCTTCTGGGTCGACAATACCGTCACCGTCAGTATCCTGTGTGAGTTGCTCAGAACTGCATCCATCAGTGTCAACAGCTGCCCCAGACGTTGTGTCGAGACATATGTCATCGGCATTTGATACACCATCATCATCATCATCTAATTGACTGTTTGAACAACCTGTAGCATCAACTGTTGAACCCAATGGCGTGTCTGGACAAGAATCAATGTCATCATAGATTCCGTCTCCATCAAGATCATCTGTATTTACTAACGGACAACCATTTCCATCAGTACCATCCATGACTCCATATTGGAATGGACAAGCATCAGGATTGTTACCTGTTGCATTGTCACCAAAACCATCACCATCATAATCCAAAAATTGTGTCGGGTCAAGAGGGAAGTCATCATCTGTATTTGCCCAGCCATCGAGATCGCTGTCAGGGCAACCTGGAAGAGGGTCTGTAGAGGTGCCATAGACATTTGGACATCCATCAAGGATGAGTCCTAATGCGTTCGTACCGTCGTAGAATGAAGTCCATCGATCAGGATACCCATCTGAGTCATTATCATCGGCTGCAGCTATATTGTATGGGAAGAAATCAGGATTGGTGGCTCCAATTGTTCCATTGTCACCATATCCATCCCCATCAGTGTCAGCCCATTGCGTTGGATCATCGACCCATAGATCTGCACCATCATCAGTATCCCAGTTTATTCCACCAACATTTGATGGATCGCTTGCACCATCTCCATCACTGTCTTCGCATCCATTGCGATCTCGATAAGAAGTTCCGTAGTTGTACGGGCAAAAGTCACCTGTAACCAAATCACTTTCATTATCACCATATCCATCGTCATCGTAATCTTTGTATTGACGAGGATTGAATGGGAATTTGTCTCCAGGACTTGTTTCAATACCTCCTGCAAGTCCAAAGATCGCATCACAACAGTCGGGACCATAGTTATCTCCAACTCCATCGCCATCACTGTCTTGGACTTGTTTCCAATTTTGTTGATAACGATCGCCGTAAATCCATGTTCCATCATTGTTTGACCAACCATCTTCGTCATAATCAGGGCAACCGTATCGATCGTGTATTGAACGACCAGAATTGGTTGGGCAAGCATCTAAACTGTCTGCAAAGCCATCGTCATCATAATCCACACAGCCTTGAGTGAAGTATTCAGAAGGGCCATTGTCGCTTGGACATTCATCGGATAAAGGCCCGTTTGGATTGTCGCCAAAGCCATCTAAATCAGCATCCATCCATTGATCCCCAGTATGTGGTAGAGCATCGAGTGAATCGAAGATCATGTCTCGGTCAGAATCTGGATAAAGACGGAGCATATCGACGTCTTCGTCAAGCGTATCGAAGAAGGAGAGGACGATCGTTCCATTTGAATCGACCAGAGAAGAGAAATTTTCGTTTGTGTAAACGTTCTTCATTTCGTGAGATGACCATCCAATTACATCATTCATACTGGAAAGTGTATCGTTTACAGGATTCATGATGTTGACTCGGAGAGTTTCAGTAGTTGGTGTAGATGTAAACAGTACGAGGCCCGAGTCAGTTGAGATAAGGTCCCAACTCCCATTATCACTAGCAACGAGATTATTCATTTGGTTATCAACTGAATACGTCCATGAATGATTGCCACCATCAAGAACTGATTGGCGTTCATACAGAGGGTGGTCAAGCCCTCTGACTGCAAGATACAAAGAATCACCATGACTCGTGCATGAAAGAGCTGGAGTTCCACTCATTTGAGAAAGATGACCCCCGCCAATCTCTGATTGAGTAACGTTTCTCCATTCCATGGAAGAATTATTTCGTTCGTGTACTCTGAAGAAATGGTTGGAATCAATTGAGGCTACGATGAGGTCTCCATCTGGAGCTGAACACATGGAAATTTTCGAATCTCCGTCTGTGAAATTGACCAGAGTTTCAAATGAACCTGTATTGATATTGATGACTTGTAATTCGAATGTACCGCTGTTGTTGACCGTTGTCGCAAGCATAGAAGCCCCATTCCAGAGTTGTGTGGCTACTGCTTCTCGTCCAACTGCTAGGCCAGAGTCAACAACTGTAGAAGTTTGGAATCCAGATGATGTTTTAACAATGTGTTGAATTCGATCAAGGGCTGAATCTCTGGTAATGATATGCATGTCTGAACCTTCAAACCATAACGATGGAGAGGTCGTGAGATTTACGGTTCCAAGTTCGTCACCAGACCATCCATCTGGCTTAGTAGCGTCCTCAGTACTGTAGTATAATTTCTGAATTGTCTTGTGAGAATAAACCACATGGAGATCACCATTTGCATCGATTGCAGAGGCTGGATTGGTTCC
Source organism: Euryarchaeota archaeon UBA82 (assembly GCA_002496635.1). Classification (GTDB taxonomy): domain Archaea; phylum Thermoplasmatota; class Poseidoniia; order Poseidoniales; family Poseidoniaceae; genus MGIIa-L2. The sequence continues at coordinate 27,418 of DAKQ01000095.1, forward strand.
AAACTCACTCAATGTTCGTATGTCCTGATGAAGGGCAGTCCAAGCAGTTGATGTTCTGAATATAAATCCTGAGAGATTGGTTGTCTGGGAATTTACGATTTCGCCTTCCAACCCTGTATCGTAATACACGAGATACGGTTTTCCAGATGCTGAAGATTCGAATTGAATACTGGTTATATGTGATTGCAGTATCTCTTCAGAAATCCAAGAACCACCTGGTGATCCGTCTCCAACGTGTTCCAGATGAATCAATGATTGTTTTCCATCGGCTTGATTGTTATCGAGTGCAAAGACCATGGCTGTTTCTCCACGATCTGCAGTTGCGAGGCGTAATTGACTCATCTCTCCACTGAAAGAAAATGTGCTCGTATCGAAATCTTGTTTGGAAACAACGACAACATCAACCCCATAATTCGTACCCCTGGTTTGATTCCTCACCGTGTAAAGCAATTCAATAGCTCCATCAGCATTTGAATCAAAATTACCCACGGTCATGAGTCCAAGATGTTGTGGTTGCACTCCGGTTTGAATAACTTCAGGTGAACTTTGGAAACCATCCGTAGAACCGAGATACAATTCGAGTAAACCTGCAGGAGTATAACCAGAACTCGAGCCAATCATTGTATCCATGTATCCATCGTCGTTAATATCTCCAACACTTTCAAACATCCATCCAAATCGTTGGTTCATGCTTCCTTCACCGGTCCAATTTGCTGTCGATGAGAAATTGTTGATGGGAGCGCCAAGGAAAAGATGCACATTCGCAGATAAAAGGGGTCTATTTAGCGGTGCTAATTCCTGAAGTATCAATTCATCCATTCCATCATTGTTGATATCGTCGATGATTTCAACGACTGTACCGAACATTCGCCCTTGAGCTAACAATTGAATCGTTTTGTCTGGAGTGGAAGAGAATCCAGAAGAAGAACCGTAAAACAGTTCAATTGCAGAATAACCTGTTGGAGAAGACTCTGAACCGGTGTTCGAGACAACGAAATCGCCGTATCCATCCCCATTCAAATCACCACCACTTGACATTGATCGACCAAAATAAGGCCCGTCAGTTGATTCTGTGATGTTCGATTCCCAAACAAATCCAGATTGTGTTCCAGCGAAAACAGAAAGCCTTCCTTTGGATTCTACTCCATCTGTCCAATTCGATTGGAGTGCAATTAGATCGGAATGTGAATTACCATACATACTGTCGATAACAGAAAGAGATGCTCCAAGCATTTCTTCATGATCTGCAGAAGCATTCCAAGTTAAATCGTAACCCGTTTGAGATTCCGTACTCCATTCATACATTGCAATACGGCCGTGGTTTGATTCCCCTAGACGACTTGTGTTGTCGTATCCAGAAGAGCCAATGACAAGTTGTGAAGTTCCATTTGCTCTAAAGTCTCCAACGGCAATATCGCTGCCAAAATGTTCAGAACTCTGGGAGCCTGAGAGGATATGAGCATTGCCTGTGTCCAAACCGGTTGCACTTCCAAGGACTGTTACAACGCGTCCATTTGAGATCAATCCATTACTTGAGGCAGTTGGTTGAGCCATGATGATATCATCGAAGCCATCACCATTCATATCAGCAGAAAGAATGGTACCCTCTTCAACATCAGGATAGAGTTCGTAGACTGAATCAGGCGTTGTTGAAATACGTCCCGTCGATTGATCTTCAAGACTTTTGAAAATCGAAAGTTCAGTTATTCCGTTTGAAAAGGTAGTTGTTGCAATTTGAGCCAAATCATTCCCATCAAGGTCGAGACCAAGCGCTGAGTGCACATTAGCACCTCTCGCTAAGATTTGAGTTGTCACCTCAAACCCGTCAATTTGCAAGCGAACTGCTTCTTGAGAACGCGTGTATGCAACGTTAACGACACCTGTTGAATCGATCTTAAGTTCAAGTTCAGACCCGACTGGACCAGAATCAAGAATACTGTGATACCAGCGCATTCCGCTATTATTTACTTGCCAAAGGACACCTGTTACATTGCGCACTACTGCGAATTCTTGTCCTTCAGGAGTAAGTGCTAAATCGATTGAAACCGGTTCTATTCCCTCGATAATTGTTCTTTCCAACCATATATCGGACACGGTATAGATTTGTCCCTTGAACGCTAGTCGAGCCATTTTCAAGTCCTTCCCATCAGCATATACTGCACGAGGACGTTCTGATTCGTCTACTGCAATGGAACATCCAATAAGACCCGATGAAGTTGATACAGTATCAATAAGAGAACTTGTGAATGCTCCACTTGAGTTTCTTTTACCCATGAATACTGAACCTGTTGAATCCATCCAACAAAGGTAAACAGTTCCATCTTCGGTAAGATGCATATCTGGTTCGCTAAGATTTGTTGAAGTATTATCGTACAGATTCTCTGTTACCCAACTGTCAATGGATGAATCTTGACGAACGGCAAGATTTGACATCCCTTCAAGATCAATGCTTTGTCCAGCCAAATCGTGTCCAAAAGACAAGGCGCTAGGGAGCGTCTCTAAAGGCATCACTGAGTCTTCTAAATCCACAGATTGAGAATTGAATTCACCTCCCATTGGAGCAAAAAGTTGAACCATCATAAGAACGGTCAGAAGGGTCGCAAGGACTCCTTTCCCAGACGTCGGCCCCCTGCGCATGAATTCCTTAGAATGGTCAACGTTCTAAACCATTGTCCGAGGTTGTTTCTTTGATACGTTAAATTCGGCTCACCAATCAGGTCAAGAACTAGGAGAGAATGGAAGTTTTATGACAGGCATTCTGATTGTTGGAAACGGCAATACACCCTCTCAATCTGTCTTCGATCATTTTGTGAATTCATCCATCCTTATTCTTGCCCTTGATGGCGCGGCTTTGATGCTGGAAAAACATGAGATTCAACCAGATGTTATCATTGGAGACATGGATGGCCTGACCTCAGAACAACTCGATGAATTTCAATCAAAAGGAGTTCAGATTGTCCGAAATTTGGACCAAGAAACTAGTGATATTTCGAAAGGGCTTACTTGGAGTAAACAACACCATCCAGGGAAGCATATCGACGTCATTGGAATAGATGGGGGGAGATTAGATCATCAACTTGCGGCTTTTTCTGCACTTTTTGAATGTCGAAGTGAAGCCCATCTTCACATCGATGATTGGATGGTAGCACGCATAACGAATACACCTCACAAGTATCAAACCACGAAAGGAAGAAACATCAGCCTAATTCCATTTGGCAAGGTTACAGGAGTGACATTAGATGGCTGTAAATACTCACTTGAAGATGAGCGATTAACATCTGGGACAAGAGGAATACACAATGAAGCTCTTGGCGAAGAAATTTCTGTCTCTTGCCAACAAGGAGACCTCTTACTTTTACTCAGAATTTGATGGAGGAAGGTGCTTTCTCAGCATTTCGCTATACTCTTCTTTTCCATCCCAATCTTGTGAACGTTGATCGACACGAGCCTTTTCACGAGTCTTTTCCAAACCGCCCCAATCCTCGATTAAACCAAGTTTCAATGCAGCTTTAGGCGTATACCCAGGTAGGAAATTTCTCCACAAAAACGGGATCCTGCCGGGTGTGACTGTGTTAACCGCTCGAACAATAGAAGTGTTGCAGGTTTTGAACAAGGTATGGTAGAACTCAGGTCGTTGAGTTAATTGATTTAGACGATGGGACATTTGGACGATCATTTGTCGTTCTTTATCAGGAGGCGTGATGACTCGATACATATGGACAATATTGCCTCTTCCATGAGTCCTTAACTGGGTCACGTCTCGTTCAAACCCAAGAAGCAGATACAATTCATAAGAGCGCCAAAGTCCTGTCCAAGGATGGTATTTTTTGCCTTTCACCCGACGTGCTTCGAACGAAAAGGAGAGGCAGGTTCCGTCCTTGAATTCGAATGTTAGGTAGGTATGTGACATACCCTTGAATGAATGGAATTGATCCACGACGAACCATATGTGTTTGACCTTTTCTGAATCTACTTTCACTTCGTCTGCCCAACGTTCATCACGATCTCGTGTTGTTCTCCAATGAAAATCTCTTACATTTCGGAATGTGATTATTGAATCATTAAATTCTGCGGATGAAATGAACTCACAGTCGGATTGCCAATCTGCATTCAATCGAGGTTGTTTTGGCCGTACACGTGTCCACCAAAGCCACAATCCGTGAAGAGACATTAGCCCGATAATCCCTGCACAGACAAGTAGAGTAATCGACAACCAATCTTGCATGAAATCACCAACGATGCCATATCTTGAATGAGGTATCCCACCAATCAAGAGAACCATCTGGGTGTTTACGCCACAATTGGCCTTCATCATCTTTCATGGTTGGAAGTCCTTCAGAGTCAGGTGTTCCATCGGGTAAAATTTGAGGAGGTGGTCCTAATTCTGGTAATGCGAGTAACTCGTCATTTTCCTTGATTCGAACGAGTAAGACGAAGACGACAATAGCAACGATGAGTCCCAAAGCAGCCATAGTGTACCATCCTACTGCTTCTGTAGTCGTATCAGCACCATAGGATCGACTTGGAAGAGCTTCTTGCTCTTCTACAGAAAGATCAACAGCGGGTAGACGAACAAGATTAACAGCTTCAGTACTGACGATGTTCTCCAAATTGGTGACTTTGAGAATAATAAGGTGGACTCCTGCTGGCAAACCTGAACAATCGAAAACAGAAGTGTTTGAGAGAGTGCCCTTGAGTGTTGAAACTTCCCAGGCCTTTTCGTAATTCGTGAAATCCTCATTGGAATTTAGTCCCTGCAAAGCAACAAGACATGGACGATCTGTGGCCATTTGATCACCGGTTAGAATCAATTCAAATTCCGGCGCAGGTCGGTTTTGAATAGACATGTTAAGCCAAGATTCAGCTGTCTGTCCAAGTTCATTACGATACGTTTCTTTGAGCGAATACTGACCTGCTGGCCAATTAGAACAATCGATGATCGTGGCATTATCAAGAACAGTGAACGGGGCACCAATGAATGTTTGAGTACCAATTGCACCATAGCGGGGGCCTGTTTCATCAGCAAACGTTCGACTTACTTCACAGGACGACCCTGTTTCAAGCGTGTCCGAACCGAATAAGTCGAGTGCCAGCATTGGTGTTTGCAATGAAGGCACCATGTCGTATGTTGGTAATCCGATGCTTGTAATGCGTACACCATTCATGTCGAAGAAAGCCAATTCAAGTTCATGCTTTCCGCTTGACCAAGCGTCATAGGTTAGACTTGCATTCGATTGACCAGAGATTTCCAGTGTTGTTTTCTCGACAACTTCTCGATCATTGTGAGAGGCGATGAGTCGCAACTCGATAAAGGTCGATGGAGAGGTTGAATTCAAAATAACAACAACTCGAACTGCATCGATATCCCCATCTTGATTCAAGTCAAGAGTGTCATTACGTAATGCAACAAGAGTGATTCCCTCTTCAGAGAGTTCGGTTAATTCACCTTCTGCAGATACCGGCAAGGCTGTCAATGAAGCACTAAGCAGGATGAAAAGCATAAGGAAACAACTACGCAGATTCTTCACCCCCTGGTGCTGGTGGAAGCGGTATCGCCAAATCAGGTAACGCATCCATAGGAGGTTCTAACGACAACATCGCGTCATTTGTTAAGAGGAATTCTTCATCCAGAGTTTTTTCTTCAACTCGAAGAGTACGAGTCACAAGTGCTGCTGATGCTCCAATAATGAATGCAATTCCGATAATCAGATAGGTCATCCAAGAAGCAGCTGGGTCTTCACCCATGATGGCGAGAGCAGCATTCCATTCGCCATATTCATTTGACCAGCCATCATCATTCGTATCTTCACATCCTTGAACATCACGTGTCGACGTTCCAAAGGTCTCTGGACAATCATCTCGCATTGCACCAAGAGGTACATCGCCAAAACCGTCAGCATCGGTATCTCGCCATTGAAGGGCTTCAGTTGGGAACGAGTCTGCAGGTCCGAATGGATGGGCTTCCCAACCATCTGTTGGATCAGACCAACCATCACCATCTGTATCTCTACAACCAAGTCGATCGAGAATGGATGTTCCTCGTATTGTTGGACAAGCATCTGCTTCATTACCATCTTCTTGGTCACCAAATCCATCACCATCAGTATCTCGCCATTGAGTAGGTTCATGGATGAAGGCATCGCCTAAATTTGACCAGCCATCACCATCAGTATCTGGACAGCCCCAGCGATCACCACCCGAACTCGGTCCAACCGAAGTTCCTGGATGGGTAGGACAAACGTCGGCGGTCGTGCCTGATGGATTGTCCCCTCGGCCGTCCCCATCGGAATCATGCCACTGAGTAGGGTCTTCTGGCCATGCATCTGCCATCCCTCCTGGACTTGCTAACCAATAGGATGTAGGATTCGACCAACCATCTTCATCTGAATCTGGACATCCCCATCGATCGAATGTTGACAGCCCAGAAGTGGTTCTACAACCATCTCCACGGAAAGCTAAACGCCATGCTTGTCCATCGAACCATTCGAGATTGTCTCCAAACCCATCGCCGTCTGTATCATACCATTGAGAAGGATCGTTTGGGAATGCGTCTGCAAACCCTTCAGGATGAGGTATCCAATCATCGGTGGGATCTGAATATCCGTCTGAATCAACATCTCTGCAACCAAGACGGTCGAATCTTGATATCCAGCCGCTTTCAACCTCTTCAGCATCTGAATTCATACAGACATCTCCTTCAAATCCACTCAGATTATCTCCGAAACCATCACCATCTGTATCACGATATTGGCTAGGGATCATTGGGAAATCATCGATTTGCGTGGCTCCATAGGTTTGGTTATCGCCCCAACCATCGAAATCGGTATCTCTGAATTGTGTAGGGTTATCTGGGAAATCATCGATAAGGTTAGCTCCAATCGTTTGATTGTCTCCGTAGCCATCAAAGTCTCGATCACGCCATTGAGTTGGCTCTGTAGGGAATGCGTCTGCACCTTCACTTGTTGTCCAATTTTCACTAGGATCAGACCAAGCATCACCATCAGCATCAGGGCAACCATATCTGTCTGCATAGGAAAGTCCGACAATAAATGGGCAAGCATCGGGTTGTTCCGCTGAAGACAACCATTCTCCAATACCCCATGCGATATGGGTTTCATTCCACATAGGATCATCCCAATTATCTCCGAAACCATCGCCATCGGTATCTCTCCATTGAGAAGATTCGTACGGGAAGGAATCTGCTAGCCCATCTGGGTGTGCGTACCATGGCTCAAGGCCATCCAGGCCGCCAGGGTCTGCATCAGAATATCCATCAGCATCTGAATCTATGCAACCAAATCGATCATCAGTAGAATAACCGCGATTATCTGGGCAGTGGTCTGGTTGATTGCCAAGAATATTGTCGCCATAGCCATCAAAATCTCGGTCTCTCCATTGAGTTCCATCATTTTCAAAAGCATCTGCTCCATTTTGAACATCCCATCCCGAATCTGTGTCGGACCAACCATCACTATCGCTGTCAATACAGCCCTTTCGATCGTTGGTTGATGAGCCAACAATCAAGTCACAATCATCTTCAGCATCAACAAACCCATCCTCGTCGGTATCGCGAGCAGTCTTATCGATGGAAGCCAAAAGGGTGTAATCAAGACCATCATTGCACCAGGAGTTTTTACCCTTAATTTTCACATAGACATTTCCAGCTTGTGGCATTGTTTTGGAGAGCGTCCCTGAAGGATTATTGTCATCTTTCGCCATACTTGCGACTTGAGAACCTGTTTCATCGTGCATTGAATAGTCCGCTTCCCACCCGTCGCCAGGACACCACCATGCAGCATTGTTCATCGAACCTGAGAAAGCGATACTTACGATGTCGCCTTGATATGCATAGATTCGCCACCAGTCCGTCCCGTCATTTGTGGAACAACCATCTGGATCGCAAACGTAACCATTAGAGGAAACGCCATCAGTTAGAAGATTTGACGACTGTTGAGAATCGTCAGCATTCACTGCAGGAAGCATCGAAATCAGAAGCAGGGCGAAGAGGCTGACCCCTATGCAACGCCCGAGCATGTTACGCCAAGTTCGAATTCGGTTATGAATAAAGCGACGACTAGTTGAACCGGCCTAATGTATCTCTAAGCGCTGATTCAAGGTCTGAATGTTCGAATTCATACCCTGATTCTATCAATCGCTTTGGGTGGACTTTCTGTCCATCCAAGATCAATCCTTTACCCATTTTTCCAAACAGGAGTTTCATCATAAATCCTGGAATAGGAGCAAAGGCTGGTCTCCTCAAGACTCGCCCTAATGTCTTTGCATAGACTTTCTGAGTAACGGGATTGGGTGCTGTCAAATTGTAGACGCCTTCGGAATCTTCTTGATTCATCAAATGATGAATGGAGTAAATCTGGTCGTCAAAGGAAATCCATGATTGCCATTGGCGACCTCCTCCTACTGGACCCATTCCTCCCATCTTTGCTGGAAGAAGCAATTTCTGGAGCATCCCTCCAGCTGCAGTGGTGACAAGGCCTGTTCGTAAAATGACTGTTCGAATACCAGCAGACCGTGCAGGCTCTGTTGATTGTTCCCATTGCTGGCATGTTTCAGCCAAGAATCCTGAGCCGACAGAACTTGTTTCATCCAATTCTTCGTCACCCCTATTATCGTAGAAACCAATAGCAGATGCACTCATAAAAAGTGATGGAGGAGATGAAAGACGAGCAATATTCTCTGAAAGATTTTTTGTTGGAAACGTTCTGCTGTTAACGATGAGTTGTTTTCGCTTTTTACTCCACCGTTTGTCACCTATTCCGGCTCCTGCCAAGTGAATGATCACATCGAAGTTCTCCATGGAGCCTTCTAGGACTTGTCCAGTTTGGTCGTCCCATCGCACGATTTTATCTTTGTCTGAATCGGGATGAAGAGCTGTCGTTTTACGCAATAATCGATGCACATCATGACCTTCTGTTTCTAAAAATGCTGAAAGTTGAGTTCCTATCAAGCCGGTAGAGCCACTGATGAGAATTCTTTTTCTAGGCATGTCTTTGAACTTAGCTTGCCGATTCATGTCTGCATTTATCCTTCGTGTGCGATGCTTGAACATCTGCCTTAGTCGAGGCATGACCATGATTGGAGCACCAATTCTGCTGAAAAAATGAAATGGTAACTTCCAATCAACGTGGTCGTGTATCGTCATTTCGTTATCACTTACAGCAAGAAATTTGTGAGCATGATCCCAACGTCCAAACGGTCCTTTGACCATGTTATCGCAGAACTGTTCTCCTTCGATGTAACTATGATGCTCGGCTACCCAGCGCTGTGGAATTGGTCCGATTGAGATTTTGAATGAGGTTCTAGCACCGTTTTGAATTCCGCCCACTTCGATTGGCCGTATACCCTCCCAACCGGGCATGATACGTCGAATAGCTCCTGGGCGAGCGTGCCACGCCCAAACGTCTTCTCTCGGAAATGGAAAATTCGCGGAGTGTTCAAAAATTGGCAATCGTATCAACTCTGTTAAGAATCAGCGTATTTTCGTATATAATCCTCAGTTTTGAACTTGCGTTGCGTAGATGCTGAAGTCATGTAACGGATCTTCCCAAAAACTGCTCTTTCGAACCATCCACGGTCGAATCGTCCGAAGATCCAGAAGATACCTGTGTAAGAATTTGGATCTCTTCCGTCGAGCGCCCATCTGTCATTAAGTCGAATCAACCATTCACAGGCAGTCTTGGGATCCGATGACCATTCAAGCACTTTCTTACCCCAAAGCATTCTCAAATAATTGTGAATGAATCCTTCAGTTCGAAGTTGCATTTGAGCTGCATTCCAGAGTGGATCGTGTGTCTGCCCGTTCTCAAGTTCTTCAAAGGTGTACAAATACGGGCGTTCATCTTCTGAATGTTCGTTCAATGTTTGTTTGGCCCAATCTGGTAAGGTTTCGTATTTGGCGTGATTCGGGGTTTGGTGACAATAAATGAAACCTAATTCCCTCCAAGTGATAACTTGGTCAAGGAATGCTTCTGCTCCTTCATTTGCCCCCCACCAACCTTCTCGGCGGCCGTTATGAGGAGGAGTAACTTTCATCGGATTCCACTTTTGATGTTTCAATACTGCATCCACGATTTCGAATGAAGAGATGTGTCCAAAATGCAACCAAGGAGACAAACCACTGCTCCCATGTCGCTCGGGATGGTTTCTATCAACATGGTAATGGTCAAGGCGTTGTTCGATGAATTTACTCAATTCTGTTCGAGCACTTACGGAACCACCTGTTGTCGAATCTATTGGAGAAACTTCGTGATCAATATCGAGGTAGGAGAGAGCATCTCTTCCTTCCCGTGAAGCTTCAGCAACTCTCCAAATGAATTCATATGGCGTGATTGGTACATTCACTCTTGCAAATGCTTCTTCTGCAATCGCTTTCCCATCGGGCAAATCGTTCAGTGCTTTCAGAGGTTCAGCCATCGGAGGTTTGGCTAAGAAGCCGAGGACATTCTTGTGGAGATATCTTCGGAATGAATATGCTGTTGTGAAGGAGCGTTGTGGAGTTCGCAATGGAACGATGCCGTTGCTGTCAACCGCAATCACACAACACTCTCCGGTTTCCATCGCCCTAACTACAACATCTCTTGGCATGTATGTAGGATAGTCATCGATAACCATCGCAACTGCTCCTTTGGTAAAGGAACGTAGAAGTCCGGCTGCTTGACCATGTTTTGTTTCCACATACGGGATGTATGTGAGGGGGGATGACTCGAATAATTTTCGATTATCGATCATTCCTTGAAGAACGAATGTGTGAATTCGGTCGTTAGCCCATCGATGACCAAGTGCAAGTGATTCAACGACAATCAAAGGCACATTTGCCTCATTTGCCAGATCGATTGCGTGATCGAGTCCATAATTCCATCGAGAGCGACGTGCGCTGGTCATCCAATAGACCACGTGAGACCCTTCGGAGTTGAGTGGGATTGAATTCGCTACAATCCGTTCGACATCGATCATACATCCATCTCCTTTGTGAGTGATGTTCTTGCGTCGCTGAATACGACATGATAAGGTCGTTGAGATTCTTCAGAGAGGTCAACTATCGGGAGCTTTTGCCCAGACACTGCAACTTCTGCAAAGGAGCGGAGAGTCGGAGAAATCCATTCTAGTTGTGAAAATAGTTCTTTAGGCACATACTTCGCTTGTTGAATTTCTTCTTTTTGTGCGAACAAGTTACCGCTTTCAACTGAGACCGAATAACACAGGAATAAACCAACGTTATCAGAGGTCTTTGTCGATCGAAATCCAATGAATCCTTCGACGATACCGTCCAATCCTGTCTCTTCTTTTAACTCCCTTAGAACTGCGTTTTCAATGGACTCATTTTGGTCGACATACCCTTTTGGCAGACCCCATTGACCTTTGTAAGGACCCCTTGCTTCTTGGACCAGAAGAACACGTTTGTCACGGACTACAGCAGCAGCCACTCCAACATCAAATCCCATCCGAATCACATAAGAAAGTAGAACACACACTATATGAAGGACCGTTTATTGAAAACCCACAACACTTCCTTGGTCGAGAACATTCCTTTATACCTAAAACGCCAATCTTATTTTTATGTCGAGCAATGAAATTGTACAATACACGGCAGTTCCAGCAGATGCTAAACTCCCTACAAAATACGGCGACTTCAGAATTCTCTCATACATAGACCCTAGGTCAATACCGGAATGATACATATGGCGGAAGTTATTTTGACAGCAGACATAGTCACCCTAAATGAGGCAAAGAA
>DAKQ01000106.1 GCA_002496635.1 Euryarchaeota archaeon UBA82
TCCATTCTGTTTGGAGTCGTTGTAAATTCAATACCCAATAGTCCTCAGGAAGAGGCACAATTGGATGGTATGCGTTTTTGCCAGTACCTGCAAGGTCGGAGCACCCCCACATGATTGTAAGACGGGCATCACACCTATGAGTTCATGGATGAAATTGATGACCCATTAGGTTCAGGCGTGCTTTATGTGGGCGGCATTCCTTGTGATTGTTCTCGCATCAATACCGCCAGGATTAGCATTAACTCGCATTCTTGATGGTACAGCAGATACCTTTCGTAAATCGCTTCTTTGTTTACCTCTCGGGTTGCTTGTTCTCTACGGGACATCTGGTATTCTATTCGTTATCCAAGCGTGGAGCATCATTTCTCTGACCGTATCAATAATTATTCTTGAAATTGTATCAATTCTCTTTTTGCGAAGAAAAATTCACATCGAAAGGACACAACATACTCATTGGCAGCGTCTCGAAGCAGCAATGCATGGTCTTGTTCTGTCCGAATCAGAACCAGAATTAGAGGAAGAGGTACAAGCACAACGGTGGTTCCAACAACAACGTAACCCGATGCTGCAAATTTTAGCAGGTCTTTTTTGTGCAATGACGTTAACACCATTGTTGCTTCTAGACCGCCCGTTTGGAGTTGATTGGATTGGCTTTGGGACGCTTGCTGCAAATGTTCAGGCCACTGGTTCGTTTGAGTTACCGAGCCCAAATTCTGGCCTCTGGACATATCCCCCCGCTTTCCCAAGCCTTCTGGCTTGGCTGTCCGAACTTTCGGGAAGTTCTATTGAACAAAGTGCCATGCTTCTCGGACACGTTTCCCTTCTCGCCATTCTGTTAGGTATATGGGGAAGTATGGATCGATTAGGCGCTGGTGCTTCATCAGTATTGGCAATGGGAGGTTCACTTGCCCTCTTTGCAAAGGTTTTCGATTCGGGATACCCATCTGTTGCAAGCCAACTTGGACTCATTGTAGGCTTGTTGGTTGTCTTCAGACCATACCATTCATCACTACGATCTCACATCATTGCTTTTATTTCAACAGCTGGTTTCACGGTACTTATCCACCCAACAGGAGCGATTTATCTTGCATGTATGTTGCTAGCAAGTATCCTTATGAGAACAAGTATGGACGAAGAAGAACAAGATCGAAGCAAACACATCTTCCTTTCATCGATTATTATCATGAGCGTCATGTTCATTGTTGCATTGATCTACTTTGCACCAAGGATGTTGGAAGAGCCAGTTTTTGCTGAATATGGGTGGCAAGGTGGAAAACCCATGCTGATGTACAATGGTCCGTTGATGATTTTAGCGGCATACGGACTATGGCTTGGTCGTAAATCAAAGGAGATTCGTCTTCTTTCCTTATGGCTCGGCTCTCTGTGGATTCTTTCTTTTGTTCATTTGATCGATGGATTAACGAACATACAGATCTTGAGCCTCATGTCGTATACACTCTATTCAATGGCTTTGCATGCGTATCACGTACCATTAGCAATTATTGTTGGGTTGATGGCAAGTCGCTCTACATCTTTGACAAGCGTGGATGGAGAGCGAGCCTGGCTCAATCGTGACATGGACCCATTCTACAAGCCAATCATTTCCTCAATGTGCCTAAGTGCTCTTATTTTGGGCTCAATATTAACCGCAGGTTTATTTGTTCAACTCTCTCAACATCAAGAACTACATGCATCTACTTCTGGTGATGAACGACTACGTATTTGGCTTGAGGAGAACCCCCCTAACTCGATTATATATTCTGAGAATATCCATTGGGGACATGCTTATTCCTTTGTCACCAATATTGAAACGACAAGTATTCCCACGCTTGGTCTGTTAACACTCAATTCTGAAATTCAACAAGAGGCAACGTTTGCAATACGCAATGATGACGTTTCCCGACTTCGTGAATTGAATATTGGCTATGCTGTTTCAAGCCCAATAGGAAGCCTTGCCCCATATCTTGCAACATCTCCTCATTGGTCTGTTGAAAGAAATTATGACGGTGCCCGATACTGGAAACTACATGATGCTCCATCACCCGATCGAGTAGCTGTAGTTTCGAACTTGTCTCACGTATCATGCATTGAAGCAATTGGATGTGATTTGAAGCAGGACCCATGGCGGAATCATCGTTACAGCGATCTTCTTTCACTTGGAGATAATCGAATGGTCATCACCAAGCAAGGACAAATTGATTGGAATGGAGCCATTGATGATGTTGGCCTAAGTGGCACGTACAATGTTTGTATTCTCTACGAGCAAATCGGAACTGGGGTTGACTATTCAATTCAATTCAATCAAGTATCAATTTCACCCGAAGACAAAAGCGGTTGGAGATTTGTTTGTGCAATGGTTCAGTTTGAAGGACAACTCGATATTTCAATCGATCTTGAAACCGATGGAGAATGGTGGATTAATCCACTCGGTTTTTCTGGAAGAAGTGAACAAATCATTGATTCGACTGGATTAAGAATTCATCATTTTGAGGTCTTGCAGACTAATTAAGCGAAGGCATGAAAAACAATCAGGTAAGACTAGTAGCGTGAAGGAACTGATGATTCTGTTACCTGTCCTCAATGAACAGGATGGTTTGGAAACAGTTCTAAATGCAATTCCATATCAATCTCTGAAAGAAATCAATTGGTCTCCAAGCATCGTTATTGTTGATGGGAACAGTTCCGACAACTCTAGGCAAATCGGTGAAAGTTTTGGTTGCCAAGTAATTGTGCAACCAACGAAAGGAAAGGGGGAAGCAATTCGTGTTGGATTTGAATACGCAATAAAGAAGAATTTCGATGCTGTGGTCATGTTTGATGCTGATAGAACCTATCGCCCTGAAGATATGTTATACATGCTTCCATTGCTTGAACGTGGGCAAATTATTGTTGGAAACCGATTAACAAACCAGATGCATCCTCATGCTATGACGGCACAGAATTGGATTGGAAATCATCTCTTAACATGGTCTGC
>DAKQ01000142.1 GCA_002496635.1 Euryarchaeota archaeon UBA82
CCCGTAAAGCGGATCGCAAGCCCGATTTCGCACTCCTCTGCAAATCATTGTCCAAGATGCATCGAACATCTGTTAGGTGTGATAGTGCGCCCATGATTTCTCTTCGTTGAAACCCATCACGAGCAGCCACCAATATGGTCTTGCAACCAGCATCCCGTAGTGCATGAGCCACACTGACAATCATGGCTGAACCATCAACAATCATTGTTGCCTTGTTCCTCCCCATCCTCTTGGATGCACCACCAGCGAGAATGAGTGCAGGATGCATTCCAACACCTATTCAAGTTCGTTGAGCTCATTCATCGCATTCTCAAGTTCAGTCA
This sequence comes from Euryarchaeota archaeon UBA82, assembly GCA_002496635.1. Classification (GTDB taxonomy): domain Archaea; phylum Thermoplasmatota; class Poseidoniia; order Poseidoniales; family Poseidoniaceae; genus MGIIa-L2. The sequence continues at coordinate 324 of DAKQ01000142.1, forward strand.
TCAGTGATTGCGCCCGACTTAGTAAAGCACGTTGATCACGGCGATTGGCAGCGTTGGGCAACCATTCTAACAATTGACGAATATCAGCCGCATCTCTTTCGACAGTCCATTTGAGAACCTGTTCAAGAACGGGATCATTCGCCTCGAGGAACCGCTCGACCATACAGCCCACGCAACACCGACAAACCTTCAGTCTTCGCTTAGGATTCAAGCATTTGATCCCGAATCCGCCTCAATAACGAATCCCCGTCTGGATATTGAATCGCCTCGATTGCTTCCCGCAATGGATTGGATATTTCAGGCCGCTTTGAGCGAATCCAATCTGCATGCGCGGTTAATAGGGCAAGATGAGCATGAGCTGTACTCAATGAACACCATTCCAGAAGTAAAACCTCATTCGGACCTGCGTGCTTGGCTCGAAAGCATTCTTCGATTGAGAGTAGCAATGCTTCAGCCGGAGATCTTGAGTGAATCATCTGAGCCAAACGAATCCAGACGGAATCATCATTCTGTACATTGGCCAATAACAACGCCGCTAGCGCCACATCTTCACGACCATTCCGTTCCCATAAATCCCGAATCAATTGCGAGAGTATGTCATCACTACCATGGGTGAGTAACCAGGAACAAATTCGCCTCAATACATCGTCAGGAGTTCCAAGATGGAAAGCGTATCCACCAGATGAGCCCAATCGATCGGTCTGCGATTTCATGATTAAGGCCGGAACACCGATGGGATACGCATCCCGTACGACATCCATAAGACGCTTTGAACGGAGATGCACCTTCGCTGGTTGCGATGATAACCAATCATCCAAAGGGTCACCCTTCGTCACCCTTCGCCCCTCCCTCGGGCAAGATTGAACGAATTCTGTTGAACAATCCATCGACAACCTCCTTCGCTTGATCAAATCCTTTTTCGCCGAAAGACCGAATCACGTTCTTTTCAACGTGCTCTTCTAGTTCTGCATGGATATCGTTCATCACCAACTCATTTTCTTCTTCAGTGATGTCGAAAAGGTGCCGCAGGTAAGCAACAACAAGGTACTCGTCTTCGCTAATACTGGCGTTCAGGTAAGCAGTTTGGAACATTCCTGCATAGACCTCCAAACACTTTGTTCTTCCAATCTCCACACCACCTTCCAATTTTTCACCCGCTACAATGGCATCATAAACGCGCTTTGGCGAATCTGCATCTAGATTCAACAGACTCGCCAATTTGATGACCAATCGCTTTTCCTCACGGGTAATCTGCCCATCCTTTAGCACGATTGAAACAACACCTTGGAAGGTGCTGATGTCGGTGAGCGTATCGGTGGGCACAGTTAGCGAGAGAACCCCCCTCCTCATAGCGGTTCGCCCTCTCCTGCAACACATTTTCAAACGATTTTCCATCCAATGGCTTCATGAGGGGGTGGCGTGTCGGGCTGACTACAGGTAACCCCTGTCACGCTCCCAGGGCCCAGTGCCCTTCCCGTGAATACGCACGATGAAAACCCCCCCGAAAGGGCCGGTTGAGTGCCCAGATAAGCCTGTGACAGAAAAAGGAAGTGAAAGAAAATGAGTGATCAAAAAGCCAAGTACATGATTCATGCTACAATCAAGGCGGATGGGACCATCCAAAGAAAGGACGTCGTCGGCGCAATCTTCGGTCAAACCGAAGGACTGCTCGGCGAAGAACTACAGTTGCGAAAGTTGCAGCGAACAGGCCGAATCGGCCACGTGGATGTGGATCTTAAATCCAACAAAGGCAAGGTATCTGGAGAGATTCTGCTACCCAGCAGCCTCGACCAAGTATCGACAGCAGTTGTTGGAGCCGCGCTTGAGACAATCGAGCGAATTGGACCATGTAAGGCAACAATCAAAGTAGCCAGAATCGAGAATATACACAGCGTCAAACGCGACACGGTCATCGACCGTGCGAAGGACTTGCTCCTCAACATTGTGAATGAAGGCTCGAACGATAGCAAGAGCATCTTGGACGAGGTCCGAAGTGTACTCACGCTTGGAACAGAAACCAACATCTCAGGAATGACCTGTGGGCCAAACGCGGCCAACAGTGAAGCCCTGATTATTGTGGAAGGCCGAAACGACGTCAGAAACCTGTTGAAGTTCGGTATCAAGAACGCCATTGCAACAATGGGTGCTAACGTCAAGGATGAACTAGTCACACTTGCAAAGAGCAAGAGTAACGTTACTGCATTCTG
>DAKQ01000003.1 GCA_002496635.1 Euryarchaeota archaeon UBA82
GGAAGGGTCACCATGGATGGGCTGTCAGTTTACGAAAACGGTGACCCGCAACCGGTGTTCAACTTCCCCTGGGCAGTTGGCAATTCATGGGATTTTAGGCTTCTTGGCCAAGACTGGACGGCCACCACAGATAACATCTACAACGGAGAGGTCACCGTTTCAGCAACGTCAACCGAAGATCATAAGCTCAGTTATGTCTTCAGTGGCAGCCAAGGTTTCATCAAGAGCCTCCTTTGGACGGACAACGAGGGGATTGACCACTTGGAGATGAACCTTAACCAAAAGAAAACGGGCTACACTGGCGATGTGTTTTTCTATCGTGCAGGCGATATCCACGATAATTTGTACGAGGAAAACGACCAGGAAATTTACGATACCTTCCTTGATGATGGCTACTCTCCAAACGAAGCTTGGGATACCTTGGTTTGGTACCTTGACGTCGAAATCAGTCAGCAAGGGGGTTCAGGTTCACTGAGCATCAAAGACCACCAAGGAGCTTCTCCCCTCACCCGTGCCTGGGGTGCGGGATCAACTGAAAAGGGCTCATTTGGCACCATTCCATCAAATTCAGGCGACCATTCCATCACGGTGACTGTGCGGGGTCAAGATTCCTTTGTTCACCTCAAGGTTGCAGGAGCTCTTGTTCGCTCTTGGACGCTATGAGGTGTTGACTTGCCCACGCTTGTCATGATGCATGGTATGACAGGTACTGCAGAAATGATGAGGCCATTTGCTGAGAAGATTCTTCCAGATGGTTGGACCTTGCTTGTACCAGATGCACGATTTGCCCATCCAACACGTGGGAATACGTGGTGGAGGTATGAAGATGAAAATCCAGATGTGACTCGAAGATTACAACTTTCGAGGAGAGAACTCATGGATGTAGACTCCTCTTTATCTCAACTTGAGAAGCTTATTGCTGAAGAAGCCCCACTTGGACCGTTGGTTGTAGGGGGGTTCTCACAAGGAGGCGCGATGGCTCAAGAAATGCTGCAACTACCTTTGGCTGATCGCATCATCGGACTTGTAGCACTAGGCACTCGCCTTGTACGGCCAATGGAACTACGCTTACGTCTTGAAGAATTAGATCCAAAGCACATGTTTTGGATGCATGGTGTTCGAGATGTACGTGTTCCAATTGAAGATGGATGGGCAGTTGCTCATTTGTTTGAAGGTGCAGGTTGGCCAGTTGAACTTGTAGAACATCGGAAAGGGCATATGATTCCAACAGAACATCACGAGATCCTCAAGAACTGGCTTGAGAATCTTGTTTGATTACAATGGATATTTGCTTAATTCATCAAAACCGCCAACGAAGATCCGTTCCTCGGTTCGTAAATCGAAAATAACAGGGACTGTTCGATGATGAGTTGCTTCAACAACTTCCTCTCTCAACTGTGATGGCTCACTGTCGAATGAAATCTCCGTGTAAGGTAGTTTCTTCTGGTCGAGGAATCGTTTTGCAGCAGTGCAATATCCACAGAATTTTCCAGTTAGTACAAGGAATTGACCTTGGTGCTTCTCCAACATTTCCACAAACATGAACTTCTCTCATGACCTTCCTTCATAAAGTAATGGTTTCACGGTAAATACCAACGCTTGATATATCTTAGTCTCCTAGATAGAACATGGTTGGTAGTGTCGTCATTCTTGCTGCCTCATCTGGAAAAAACTATGCTTTAGCCAACAAATTCTACGATACATTCGCTGACAAAGGCGTTAATTCGGTAGTGGTTGACTTAACCAAGTTAGATTGGCCTCTGTACACACCTGATACTGAAAAGAATCCGAATGCTGTTCCAGACACAAGATCACTATCTGATTTAATTTTGGACGCATCGGCACTCGTTGTTTGCGCTCCTGAATACAACGGCGTTATGCCCCCTGCCCTGAACAACTGCATCGCTTGGCTCTCAGTTCAAAGCGATGACTTCCGCCTTCTTTTTAACAATAAAACGGTCCTCTTAGCAACCCATAGCGGAGGCGGTGGTGCACATTGCTTGATGGCTATGAGGCAACAATTTTCCTTCCTTGGTAGCAATGTTATCGGTCGTTCCATGACCCTGAATAAATCTAAAGAATTTTCACAATCCACAATGAATGATCTCGTAAACAGGGTGATGCAATGACAAATCGAACGGTGCGAATGACGGCTCCTACTCACAGAACACTCGAAGGAGGAGGCTTTCCTGTACGCAGACCCGCCGCAATGGGATCTCTGATGAGCCCTTTCTTGCTCCTTGATGAAATGGGCCCCGTTGAGTGGGGGCCAAGAGAAGCAATAGGGGCTCCAGACCATCCTCATCGAGGTTTTGAAACCGTGACTTATTTGCTCGAAGGTGCTATGCAACACGCTGATAGTACCGGTAATCAAGGCGATCTTAATCCTGGAGATGTTCAATGGATGACAGCTGGACGTGGAGTAATTCACTCTGAATTGCCACAGGATGATTTCTTTGAAACTGGAGGTCTCACACATGGTTTCCAAATATGGGTTAACCTACCATCAGAACATAAAATGATGGAACCAAGGTACCAAGATATACCTGCACATCAAATCCCAAAGGCTGTTAGCGAAGATGGGCAAGTACATGCAGTCGTTATTGCAGGTGAAGCGTTAGGCGTGTCAGCAGTTATTGATACAGTGATTCCAATTCAACTTATTCACGTAAAAATGGAGCCAAACAGTTCGTTTTCACATTCGATTGAATCCGATCTCAATGTGATGACATATGTGTTCGGCGGAAGTCTTTCCATAGAAGGAAAAACAGTTGAAGACGGTCAGTTAGGTCTCTTGACACAGGGGGGCGAAATCAACTTCGCAACTGAGCAAGATGGTGCTGAATTTTTATTGATGGGTGGTCCTGAATTGAATGAACCAATCGCACGCTATGGACCGTTCGTCATGAACACTCGTGAAGAGATACACCAAGCGGTTATTGACTTCCAAAATGGTACGCTTGCCTAGGTATCACATAGCCAACGGTTATGAACAAGAGATTGGTCGGCAGAACATCGGCTCGTGTGGTGTAGCCAGGTCCATCATAGTGGGTTTTCATCCCGCCGACCCGGGTTCGAATCCCGGCACGAGCACCAAAGATGAACATCGTTCAAAACCACCAAGAAGTTTATACCGTCCATATATATGGGAAACCTATCATGAGCGGTTTTCAGATGCTTGGAGTCATGCAAGTCAAAATCTCAACAGAACTTGGCGCGGAGAATTCTATTCCGGGTGTTAAATTACTGGATTTATTTCATTCGGTCGAATTTCTCAAGGAATTCAAATATGATAACAACCATCCAATCTATCTTTTGAAATGTGGATTGAAATCGTTAAAAGAGTTTCAAGATTTTTCAAAAAATGAATCTCTTGAGGTTCTCAAAATCTATGAGTTCAATGATGCATCTGCTATTTTCTCAGCCATAATGACTGGTCCAATTCCTCAAATCATGTCAATGTTTGATGAGGTTTGGCCAACCTCGCCTACGATGCTCAATTCTGATGAACTTATACTTACACTGCAAGGTAGTTCCGAGGGCTTGATGAAAGCTCGCAAACAACTTATCGAATTGTTGGGAGATACCTTCAAGATCAGTGTAAACAATAATTTTCAGGGCCAGTGGGATACGGCTCCAGGGCTTCCCCGAAGGCGAAAAGAGGTTCTTGAAACCGCTATCGAGATGGGCTACTACAATGCACCTCGTAAATGTCGCCAAAGAGATATCGCAGATGCAATTGGACTCAAGCAAGGTACCGTTGCAGAGCATCTACAAATCGCCGAGTCGTTGATCATCAATGCTTGGTTCAATCAAGGTAGACTCTAAGGCATGAAACTGATGTTGTAGAAGTTCATTCTTCTTGAGCAGAAGTAGGGGTATTTGTCCGCATGAACCACCATACAATGGTCCCAAGAGTGAGGATAAGGATAATTCCCATCAATAATTCCCGATCGAGAATCCATTCGACCGCTCTCATTGCAGACTCCCCATACATGAGTATGAAAAGTGCTTCAAGTCCAAACCGAAGACCTCTACCAACTATTCCAGCAAGGATAAATGGTCTCAATTTCATGTCACTTGCTCCCGCTATCCACCCAAAGACCTTGTAGGGTAACGGGGAAACTGCAGCTATGAAAATACCAAGCGTTCCATACCTTTCAAACAGTTTCTCGAGTTGTTGACGATGATGAGGCTTACCGAATTTGTCGATTAATTTCGTACCGTATTTTTTTCCCAGTGCGTGGCCAATTATCGCTCCAAGCACAGATGAAAGCGTAACTACCAACCAGAGCCAAATCAGTAAGCCTTCATTGTCTCTTGCATCATAAGCCATCGGTAAAAACAGTACATCAGGTGGAATTGGTTGGATTATCGCTTCTGTGAACGAGAGGAGAGCTAAGGCTAATGGTCCAAACGATTCGAAGAAGTCGAGTATGACCTCTTCGCCAATCATAGTTCTTGGTGTGGATGTTGCTTCTTGAGTATATGGGTCATCGGTGCCTTCTTTACATCGATTCCCCAGCAAAATACAATGCGCGTCCTCGACACTGCTGCCTTACTTCATTGGCCTGTTGAACGTTGTCGCGGTGGAATCGTTGCAATTTCTCAGCAAGATGAGTTGCTAAGGGTTGATGAACAACGTTCATTGTTGATGGAATCAGCATCACTTGATTGGCAGGTGCCGCTTGAAACCGCTCTACAACAAGCGAGGAAAATAGCATCTGAAACTGGAGATTTACCTCGGCTATCGCCAGTAGATCTAGACGTTCTGGCCTTAGCAATTGATCTCAATCTGCCCTTGGTTACCGATGATTATCGAATGAAAAATGTAGCTCGTAAAGCGGGAATTCCAGTCGAAGGTGTTCTTACATCAGGTGGAAAGAAACAATGGAAATGGATTCTACGTTGCATTGGATGCAGAGCAGAGGGAGATGTACCTCCAAATGCAAAACAGTCGAAGAAAGACGATGTCCAACTTTGTGATCGATGTGGGTCACCAATGAAATTGAAAAAAGGCTAATCACTCTTCATCATTGAGAGACTCAAGAGCATTGATTTTTTTCTCTAATTCATCAACAGACATTCCTTCGGGGTCAATTCCAACCGCTTTCGCTCTGTCCATGAGGACTTGGTCTGGTGTTTTCCCACCAGCTTCTAAATCAGCGATTGTTGCAGCAGTTGTAGCTTCTGAAAGACCTTTGTTGAATTCACCCTTTGAACGCCCGAGAGCATTTGCCATTTTGGGTAGCCTCTCAGCACCAAACAGAATGAAGAAGATGGCCAAAAGAATGACGATTTCGAGTGGTCCTGGACTAAATGCCATTGTATTCCCTATCCAGTCCTGTAGGTTCTTGCTTTCAAGGGTTACCATCGCTTAGGGGCGAATTAGAACATTCAGCCACCTGATACGGGAGGGAGGAGGGCGACTTCATCTCCTTGTTGTGGATGGATATCTAAAGGGCACCTCTCCCCGTTTAAGGCCACAGCAAGGCCTTGACCGATCCAGTGTTGCATATCGAGAGCATGGACGATATCTTCGATACTCATTCCTTGAGTCCACTCGATTTTTGAATTTCTTGAACCAATGGCTTCTGCGATTGGACCAAACGCCAACACACGTACATACCCTGCAACTTCGGTCATGCAAAGGGATTCATGCGGTAGTTTATCAATACGCAGCCGTAAGGTTTTGCATGGCGTTAGCACTCAAGGCGGAAAGCTTGTGGAAACTCTATGAATCGGGAGAATCCGTCATTAAAGCAGTTGAGGATGTATCTCTCGAGGTTGAACAAGGAACAATGGTTGCTATTATGGGGCCTTCTGGGTGTGGGAAAACTACCCTGCTCAACGTTCTTTCTGGAATCGATGAACCCACATCAGGTTCGGTTGCGATCAACGGCCAGAATTTGTACGGATCCAATGATGACGTCCGAACCCGT
>DAKQ01000074.1:0-1252 GCA_002496635.1 Euryarchaeota archaeon UBA82
ACCCAATGCAGTTTCCACATCATCGATATCTTCTAACGTTCGGTGAAGGCGCCCTTGGAGTACAGTTCCAACATTTGTTAGGCCAATTTGGTGAAGTTTGAGAACAACCTGTATTGTTTCTGTGGTGACTCTATGATCTTCCATATCAAGTCTGACAAACATATCATGTTCTGCTGCTTGTCGAACAAGCGATTCGATATTTTCGAATCCTTTCACCTCATCAATGAGTAAACCGAACGCAGTTGGCTTAATCGATAGATTAGCATCCATATCCTGTTGAACGATAGCGTTCATCACACGGACGTATTCTTCAAGGAAATAATTTGCTTCATCCATGGTTGAGATTTCTTCTCCAAGGACGTCGATTGTGAAACAGGCATTTTCTCCCTCTAAACGTTTCATAACCCGAACTGCATCGTCAAGTGTTGAGCCTGCAACATATCTTCGAGAAACCCAACGTACAAACCATTTGGGCATGCGAAGCGTCATAGCCACAATCAATTTTGATAGCATGATGAATCCCCTCAAGTTATTGGTTTTGCTGACGACCTTTGACCATTTCCAAGAAAGGCTTTGAACGAAGGACTGGGACAGAAATCGATTCAAGATGCTGATAGATAAGTTGGCGCTGCCATCCTTTGAAGGATTTCTTTTCAACAGTCGCTACAATAGTCCCTTCAGGAAAGGCTTTTTCTGTAGACTGAACAATAGCATCAATTGATTGATGCCATAGATTTCCTGGTTGTTCTGAACTTCCAAAGGGAATTGAATGATTCGCAAGCATGTGCCCAAGCCAAACATCTTTTTCTGAGGCTAATTTGTTCCCCTTAGGAGCATAATGGCCACCTCCTAGAGTTATGAGAACTGGATGATTTTGATGTTCCTTTGGATCCCATCGACCAACTTCAGGTTTGCTAGAAAGGCCGAGGCCATTCCAAATAACATCAGAAAGAAGGTCTGCAGCTCCTTCATGATGCCAATAATCAACTGTTGACCCAACTTCAATAAAGAGGCAAGGCACATTCAGTATTGGCCCATGATGTGTAACTTCAAGTGATAATGAAAAATCAGGAATCGATTTTTCGACCCACATCTCGCTTAACATTCTCCACCATGGTCCTAATCGAGGAGATGGTGGGGGGGCGAATCCAGATTTACCTCCGAATTCAGGTGTTTCATTGTGTCCCAAATGAGGCACCCCAATTGGGTGCAATGTTAAGCAAGGCTGACCACTTCTAGCTGCATGACGAGA
>DAKQ01000074.1:1574-12794 GCA_002496635.1 Euryarchaeota archaeon UBA82
AATATTACTTCCAAAACTGTTTCATTCGTAGCTAATTCCCATCGTTTTTCTAAATGATCTTCCCAAAGAATTCGTTCAGGTAAAAACCACATTCGTACATGTTCGTACCCATATGCATCAAGGCCTTCAACATCAGCCAAAGAATTCCAAGTACCCTTCTTGAGAAGGTACTTTGCTTGGTTGACAGAAGCGATGTCATCACCATTTACGGCGATGAGAATAATTCCGTCCATGAACTACGGAGTAAGGGGCAGTTTTTCAAAGCGAGTATTGACAAACAACCCTTCAGTAGGAACTACATGGGCGAAGCGGCAAAAACAAAGCAACTACCATTCAAAGTCCTGAAAATACTACCTACACCAACGATTGAAGATGTCTACGCGATTGCAGTGGGAGTGGATGGTCAACTCTGCCGCTTAGATGAACAATGGAACCCAATAGAAGCTTTTGCATCACCGTTCCCTGCCCCGATTGAACACGTAATAATGATTGATGATGTGCTTGTAGCAACATGGATTGACAGAGAATTGCTGGTCGCTAGAATGGGGGCAATACGTTGTACGGAGCCATTCCAACAGGGTGTAGAACGAGGTGATGTTCGAAAAGCAAGCACCATACAAAATGCGATTCAACCTGCAGGGGTCTTATGGGCGCATGTATTGGACGCAGAACCTCTCGGGTTAGCAAGACATGGTGATGGATTTATTTTCATACTGTGGAATCGAGGCGTTTACTCATTCAATACCAATGGTGTCGAACAATGGAGGGCACCTCCGCCTGAGTGGCCTGATTTGAACAAAATTCCTATGAGTCAAGAATCAGTTGATATCTGTGTCACAGATTCGAGTATTGAAATTTGGTCAAGAGCGGGTGGTTGCTGTCGATTGTCTAAAATGGATGGAACCCTGATTGGAACTGGTTCATTTGTTCTTGATGGCTCACTTGACAAAGTTGAATCCGTCGGATCAAACAGGCTACTGGTTTTGAAAAACGGCCATATTTACTGGTACAAAGCAGGGAAAATGGTCTGTGAAGCCACATCAAGTGGTCCGATTCAGAGTATAATGTACAATGAGGAATCAAACACATGGTATCTCGCTGGATGGAGAGAAGAGTTAGAACTGATGGAAAACGATTTCAGAAGATTCGATAATCGTGAAGTTGTTGTCCAGCATATCCGAAGCCCAGATGGACTTTGGGTAGTGACAAATGATGGTATGATGAATCATTCAATTTTAACTGAATAACCGCATCTTCCACAGGTTTTTCGATCGGAATGAACTCCTAGGAAAACCCCTGGGCCACAGGTTGGACACACCTCTGCTTTTCGCACGAGAGTTCCATCTTCTGCAATAGCGTATTTTGACCACTTTGCATTTGCGTTTGGCTCTCCCATCACTCATCACCTTCCGTTGTTTCTTCAACTGGGGCACCGCTTCGGAATCCTTTGTGGCGCTCATGGATATAATCAGGTTCAACCTTCATAGCCCCATCTGTTTCGTAGATGAATGCATTACCAGTTGTTAGTGCTTGTCCATATCGAGTTTTGCAGTTCTTGACAACAATGAGATCTGGGTTTGATCCAGGCTCGAGTGTTTTTACAAGATCCATGACTTCTTTTTTAGATGGAGTTTCCTTCCCTTTGTGGCTCCATCGAAATTCGATTTCAACACGATTGAGTAATTTGTTTTCTGTACGACTTACAATTTCCATTGTTATTCTCTCCTTATCTGATATTCACCTTCAAAGCATATCGTCCAGGTTGGTCGATATTTAGACGCTTTGCAATTTCTGAACGTGAAGGGTGAATGACAATGACATATCCTTGCCAATCAGTCGTTGTTTGGGCTGATGGAGCCCTAGGGCATTGATCAACGTCATCTTGTAGAATCAATCCACATTCTGAACATGCGTACGGTTTTTTTGGCATTTCAGTCACCTGTTTCGTGGAGCCATTCAAGGGAGCCGAGTCCTGGTTGCTTACATGTCAATCCAATCTTGGAACGACGAGGATCACTTGTATCAGGTGATAGTGAAACAATTCGTGCTCGAACAGCTGTACCAATTCCCAACCTCTTGTCATCATCTCGGCCAGAGATTGTTCCTGCTCCAACGTTAACTTCAACTTGGGATTCAAGAATTTGAGACTTGTGAAGAAGTGCTTCCATTGGGCCGATTCGTACGAAAGCCCCGAATTCATTGACTTCAGAGATTGCCCCTTCAACAACTTCGTAATCATCCATGCAGAAAAGAAGAGCATCGAAGCGAACACGTTGGTAAATGGCGCCATCACCGTGAATGATTCTGCCACGGCCGAGTGGCGTGTGGTTGCTTGTAACAAGAATGAAGCGGTTTTGTTCATCGAAGCGACCTTCAAATGCAGTCATAGCCAATCGATCAATATGTTGATCAAGAGATTGTCCTTTCTTCATGTACTCTGCGGGAATACGAATAGTATCCTCTTTTGTGACGATTTTGTACATCTTTTTTCCTCTCCCCGGCCTTCTCATAGCGTTGCAATGAAGCGGAAGGGGGTGAGCCTCTTCCGTCCTTCACCGGCGCCGCCTCGGGAGAGAAGGTGACCGAAGTCATTTTGCCCAGTAACGACCCCTATATGAAGCACACCCATAATTCATGCTACTGCGGATGCAGTAAAACACTCCCGAATAGGGACTATTTACTTGAAATCAGGCTTCTTTTTGCACCTTTCGCCCAAAGCAATAACAACCCCTTGATGCACAATACCTACAATGAGTAGCGTAAGCCATTCCAGAACTGAACAATTCTGGCCAGCACTTACCATGGTTTTGCTCATGCTACTAACCTCACTCAGCCAGATGAACATCCACTCATTACAACCTGCAGAAATGATTGATAGAAGCTCTGAGAATCCATGGAGTCCGGATGAACAGCCATGGGGTCAATATGGGGGCGTCCCTACACGAAATGGCTCAATGCCTAATCATTCTGCAGATGGTGGGCCAGGAACAGGCTCCGTTCAAGATATCACCTCACTTGCAAGCATCAATGACCCTGTCATCAACTGGGTTGGTTTGGATGATGGCATTGGTTCAGATGCATATGGATCGATCATAGGTAATTTTTCAGCAAATTTGGATACGACACCAGGAGCGATAGAACGATGCACACCTCTCGGCCTCTTTGCGGTTGTTCTTCATGACAGTACTGGAACCTCTACAACAAAACTCTCTCTCATCGCAGGAGATGATGCGAGTATTGCTTGGCAAGTGGACTTAGGTTCTACAAAATCGGCTCGTTCAACACCTGTATTAGCGGATGTTGACCTTGATGGAACAACCGAAGTTGTAGTCGTCTATGATACTGATACTTCCTTCAACGTGGACGTGTGGTCTCCTGAATTGACGTGTGATGAATCAGGTTGGCAAACAGGTGGTCATTCAAATGAAGTAGTGTGGTCGTGGTCAGATGCAGACGTGCGAATTGGGATCACAAGCCCTCACGCACCTACGAGAGAGAGCAATCACTTGTCTGTCACACAGCCGCTACTTGCGGATTTAGAACTTGATGGCCAGCCTGAACTTGTCGTATCAGTAGTGGACATCAATTCGGATGACCCTCAGATTATGACAATTCCACTAGGCTCATCCATGCCATCTGAGCCAGTATGGGAAGTGATACTCGATAGAGGCACACATCCAAGCGATCCTGCATGGGCACAATTGGATGCTTCAAATACAGCAGTTATCGCAACAACGATTGATGAAAATTCAGGCAACATGTGGATATGGCGCCTGGATGGCGCAACTGGCTCGAATTCATGGGGTAGAGTTGCAATTACTGGATCTGATTTTGACGATAATTCACCACGTTTGAGACTACCTAGTCCTGTCGTGACACAACTTGACAGTGATGCTGCTCCAGAAATGATACTTACTGTACCTACTGATTCAAACGGACGAACAACAGGATATGGTGCTCGATTCGTAGGTATGGAATTAACATCCACTCAAGAGATATTTTCATTCCGTGCACAAAACGGATTTGCCGACGCACCCCCATTGCCCATCGACACCGATTCAGATGGGGTAGATGACCGCCTCTGCTGGGTCACTTGGTACTCCGCTTCGTCAATATCCTTTGATCGAGAGGGAATGGTGGGCTGCCACGATTTGAACAATGATCCTCCAACGAAAGAATGGTCTAAGGTCATGAATCGAGGAGGTTCCGGAAATTCAAATGACGAAATCGCAGTTTCTCCGCCTTCCCTCATGGATATCGATGGAGAAGATGGAGAAGAGATTGTTGTAGCCTTTGGAAGAAGAGTGTTTGCTTTTGAAGGAGATACAGGATACACTGATGAAGTCTCTGAAGGCTGGGACGAGCCTCTAGCGACCCCACATCGCGTTTGGTCTGCACCAGCATTCGCCGATATGGACGGCGATGGATCATTGGATATGCTCCTCGGAGACACTCTAATTTCACAACGAATCTTAGATTTGGCACCACTGCCAGATTCCAATGGCATCTCATTCAATCCAGCATCTCCAGACCCTGGTCAAACGTTGACAGTAACTGGTCAATTTGCGAATATTGGAACATGGGAAAATGAAGACAGTATTGATTGTGTTTTACGAATGGATGGAGTTGAGATTACACGAGCGCGCATTGATGAATTGCAACCTTCGTCACCAAGTGGTGACGGAGGACCTTCGACATTTAGCGTCGATGTTACTGCAACACTTGGCAGTCATTTGTTCGAACTAGTTTTGGATATTAACGACAATTTAACCGAAGCAAGAGAAGACAACAACATCGAAGAGATCACACTCAATGTCGTAGAACCATATGCAGTTCTTATTCAATCACCTGAATCTGTAACGCGAGTTAATCCAGGCATGAGCCAGGATGTCGAGATCTCACTCCTTGCAACAGGCTCACGTACTGCATCTTGGACCGTCACATACGATACGAGCAATCTCCCGCAAGGATGGAACGTAGCACCTCAGCAGGGCACATCTCTCACAAGCATTGAAATCGCTCCTGCGGCATCAGTACCACTTACGTTTGTGGCAACACTACCTCAAGATGCATTGGGGGACGAAGATGGATATATCGACATCACAGCGACCCTTGACAACGATCCTTCAGTTAACACAACTGTTGCAGTCCCAATTGAGGCTTTACGGACAAGAGGTCTTTCACTGGTCGGACCAGAAGGTTTGAGCAGCTCTAATGGCTATGGAATCCCGGGGAATACTGCTGAAGCCTATGTGATGATTGAAAATCTCGGTAATGCTCCAGAAACTACGACATCGATTGATTGGACTAACCCCTCCTGGGGTGGTACTCCAGTCCTCAATGACGGTGTCAACAATGTCTACTCAATCACACTACAACCAGGTGAAAAGAGAGAATTGGCAATCAATCTTGATGTTCCTTTATCGACAAGTCTTGGAACATCTACTATTACAACCCTGACAACATGTATTGGCAGTGGAGATGATACGTTATGTCGTTCCCTCGAAGTTAATTTGACTGCAGTAGGTTCACATTCCTCTCCTGTGCATATTCGTACTGTTCCATCAAGCCTCCAAACATTTGAAATTAATGCGCTTATTCCCACCAGTGGCTCCCTATCATGGGATCTAAATACGGCAGGAGTTTATCTTCAACACTGGCAGTGGAATACCACATCAAATGCAATCATCAATAATGGTGTCTTAGAGATATCAGGGGCATCAGGAACTGTTGTCAAAGCCTCTATGGAAGTGTATATCCCAACAGATGCCCCTCCTCAGCGCCTAATATTCAACACAGCAGAAAATGCCGCACTCAATCATCATGACTTCATGATCAGTGTCCATGTACTTCAAATCCATCGATCTGCAATCAGTATCATTGATCCACTTTCATCACTGGAACCCTCAGGATTTAATGTCAGCATACCACATCAATTGCTCATTCAACTCGAAAACCCGGGGAATGGAGAAGACACGTACCTACTCAGTGGACGATTGATTCCCTCAAATGGAATTTCTTCTGGTGATGTACAGTTTACTTTCTTCAACCCACAGCGGACATTGGCACCGTTGGCTACAACCATAATGCCTGTTGAAATAACACTTGATTCATCCATCCCTGCCGCCCAACCTTTCGAAATAGAATTCACATGGGCTTCGATCATCAATGAGAGCGTTTCAGCTTCAACGACCCTGCTCATTCAAGCGGAGCAACGACATGCATGGGAAATCATACCACTCGATGGACAAAATATGCAAGTCCTACCAAATGAAGAATTTGAATTTAGCATACAGGTAAAGAACACGGGAAACTATGTTGATACAGTTCAGTTAATCCCAGAAATCAGTATTTCCACAACGGTGAATGACACATCAATATGGGACCTTCACGATTCTGTTGATTCATTAGAAATTGAGGTTAATGCCTCTCAAGTTCTCACTGTTGAACAAATGATCCCATTTGCATGGGAGAATACCATTGCTACGATTACATACAAAATCATCTCATCTGGATATGAATTGGGTCAATTCAACGTCACTCTCGAAGTACAGAAAACTGCAAAATGGCATGTCAATCTTGCAAATAGTGAGTTGGAGATTTTACCTGGCGGTGATATAATTCAAGTGGAAGTAGTACAACTAGGCAACTCCCCTAGTATCCCTTACTTTACAAAATCGGGCCAAGGATGGAATATTTCGCTTCCGGATGGCAACCTTATGGAACCAGGACAATCAGAACTCATCGACATTTATGTCGAATCACCAGATAGTGCAATAGCAGGTGAAGTCAATATTGTCAAGATACGGGTTTCTGATGGCGTTGGGCTGGGGTTAGAAGAATTTGAGATACCAGTAAGAGTATCTCCTTCACCAAATTTTGAACTTAATACAAATCAGACATGGTTCGTGAGTAGTGATGGAGGATATCCATTAGCATGGATGGAAAATTCGGGCAATACAATGAGTCATGTACCAATTGATCTGGAAAATTTACCTACTGGATGGACTGTTTCAGGGGAACAATCTGCATCATTATCACCCCATGAAATACGAGGAATCCCGTTCGAAATCATCCCACCTTCCGATTGGAATCAGGAATCATTCGATATCAACATCATAGTCGACCATCCTGATTTAGGATTGTATATTGGATTGATTACTGTCCAGTACTCTAATATTTCATTCTCTTCAAGTCCTGTGTTATCGGGTTCTTCAGGTTCCACTCAGGCCTTTACGTTACATTCGAATTCAACAGCCTCTACGACAGTCTCTGGTGCAACAATGAACCAAGACGAGTATCGTGTTGTCCTAGAAGAAGGAATTCGTTTTGCAAGTGTCTCATCAACAAATGACATCATCCAATATGTAAGCATTGGAGCATCCTTAGCACAAGTTTCAGCCTCCTGTCAATTCATATCCAATGTATTCGAAGAATTAGGTAGAACACCGTTAACCGGTATTGCTGTTTCATGTAGCGTAACAGGAGATTTGAATGAACTGACACAGTTGACATTCATTGCTTCAACAAGTACTGGACAGACAATTCCACTGGACGTGAATTCTTTTACAATCCAAAGAAATGAATCGAGAATGGTCAATCTATCTGTGTCTCAATGGGATCCAGCCCCTGGACCATTGATGATTCGAGTTGTTGGTTATGATGGAAATGGACTTGAGGTTATTTCAATTGAAACGGCTCAAGTTTCACGTGAATCAAATTGGAATGTTGGAATTGCAAGTTTCAGTGCTACTGGAGATCTCGATATTGCCATAACTCGTTCAAACTATGAAATCCTTGGAGAAATAAATTGCATCCTTACAGTAACGAGTTCGTCAAGTTCGTACAGCATACAACGGATTGTAGATGTTGAGGGTTCACAATTTGCTCCGATTGTCAAAATCAAAAACCCAGATATTTCTGACAAAGAAAGTCTGTCAGCAACCATTAGATGCGACTCCCCATTCGATATAGACGACAATCCTTCGGATGATACTGCGACAGCAATTTATGTCGAAGCAGGTGAAAGTTTGGTTACTACAAACAATCTCCTCTGGGGATCGACATTAACAATCCTGATTGTTGGAGTATATGTCTTGGTTATGCAAAGAAAGGACACACAACGGTTACAGGGTCAAATAAGAGAAAAGCCAAAATCAACGACGCCAGTGAAGAAACAAGAAAGAACTCAGATAGATAATGAAGTCGAAGATGATATTTCCATCGAAGAAATCCAAGAAGAGAAAATAGAGGAAGAACCTGTTTCATTGATTGAGGAAATCCCTGATTTGGAAACTGACCTTAGCCCATCGAGCAGGTTAGATTCAATCCGACAAGAACTCGATCCTGGCGAGGAAATAGTAGACACTACAAGTATTGAGGAACGAATGTCAAAGTTCTTTGATTAAGATGAGATTACATACCTCAATAGGTATGAAGTTGTGCGAGGGGCATGAACCAGCCGAATTCTACCACCACTGCGTTTTATACGTTGGACGGTTGTGTTTCTGAAAATCTTGAGGAAACATTTCAAGCACTACTGGAAGTTCGTAGAGGCAACAATCAATTATGGGAAAATCTGGTCTCACGTGAAGGAATTTATTCTCGTTTACGAGAACAAGGATTGGATGACATAGGGAATCGAAGTGGAATTCCTTGGGATGACGCTACGCTTCTATTCACATCAGTACGGATGCTCAACAGAGATTCAACGCCAATAATGCTTGGAGAAAACAAGAATAGAGAACGATTTGGAAGGTTCCCTCATCACACAGGCTCATCTTTACAATATATTTTGGATAATATTGTGCCCATACCGAATCAGTCAGAAGGTTTGTACTCTGACTTAGTAGACCATTTGAAATATCTAACAGAACGGTGTTCAGAAATGAACACAGGTCACAAAGAATTCAGAGAAGGAAAAGCTGGTTTAATCATCTTAGGATACATCACCTTGGAGGAAGTCAAATCCTTAAGATCCATGTTACTTGGAAGCGGGTGGATGGTTTCCCGAGAAGAACCTCTTGACGGTGGTGTGAGAGACGCTGTACGACATCTTAACGCTCTATTAATGGCAGCAGAAAGGAGGAGCGCTGGGCTCATCCATAGACAGCACGAGTAATCAGAATGGTTCCGATGTCAAACGCTCAAACATCGAAGCGTAAAGTGATGCAGTTTCATCAATAACACTTTGTGGCAAAGCAGGGATTGGCGGATCAGTTGTACCTGCATCGCGTGCAGTTTGCAATTCAGCCTGATGGCCAGTATTGATGTAATGAGTTCGAACAAATTCCTTCGATAATTCGATGCATTCGCCATTAGAGTATGCTTCAGCATCCCACCATCGATCTTCATCAAGTGTTCCAAATGTATCTACAAGGACGACCTTTCTACCTGGCCCAAGTGCAAATTCTTTCTTTCCATCAACGTGTATAAGACCATTCTTTGCTGCCTCTCTTTCAATAATGGCGTCAACCTTGAGTGCTGCCTGAACGATTGAATCAAATTCTTGTTCTGTGATATTTGAAATTTCTAAAGCTTCCTCACGATCAATATTACGATCGAAGGCTTCGAACTTTGTTGTAACTTCAACAAATGGTTGAGAAAGTTTGACACCATATTCAGCATCTTCAGAAACTCCAAGAGATTCTGCTGTCAGTTGCCCTCGCTGGAAACGACGCCATGCTGAACCTGATAGATAATGTCGAACGATGAATTCTAGAGGAACGAAGACCCATTCTGCATCACGTGGAACTGCACCTGGCTCTTTAATGACCTCGACTTTTCGAACGAGACAACGGTCAGGACCATTCAATTCAACAAGATGAGTTCCACAAACACCTTCTTGTTCGACAAGCTTGAACCAGTGAGCGGTTGTTCGATTTAACGATTCACCTTTTCGAGGTATTAGAGATGGTATGATTTGATCAAAAACAGAAATTTGATTCGTGAATCGAAATTCAAGAATATCCGGGTCATCAGTTGACCAAACTTGCTTCACTTTACCTTGATAGAGCATTTCACCCATGAATCACAACCCATTGGAGAGGCTCTTGAACATTCTCATGGCACAAACTCAGATTATACCAAGGGCATCTTCGATACGATTGAGTTCCGGCCCTGTCGTCTCACTGCCTGCAAGTGCACCATTGTTTGAAGCACAAATTCCTGCACCTACATATGGTGAACCAAATGATACTGTTCCAACCATTGGTGGAACTCCCAGAATTTCTTCAATGAGAAGAACTTCATCGGGAGCTACATCTGGATGAAGAAGTACACCTTGATCATTTACAACACCAAGACTGCCAACCACATCTTGACCACCAATAGTTGTAGCAATAATATCGACACCGAGTACCTCAGCAAGAATTTCTAAGCCATCTTGTGGTATGCTCGGGGATGCTACACAACCTTGTTCGTTAACAAGCAAGAGATTGCCTGCTGTATTGACACCACCTTCCATAACAACAACGTCACCGAAGGCGGTTAATTCATCGATATCTGATTCTGTTGCAATGTCAGCAACAGCCATACCGTTGGTATTCCCTGCTAGAAGAGCACCAATGAGATTTGAACCCCCTATCGAAATAGGAGCAAGTTCGAGTTGAACAACTTCTTCCAATTTTTCAATCGTTGGAGCAGGTAATTCACGAGGATGAAATAAGATATTACCAACAGAGGCAAGATGGATACCAATTTGATCAGACCCAAGAATGTCAAGGGTATCAATTGGCATGTCGAACACTCCGTGTGGATTCTCAAAGGTGGTTTAGAACCTAGTAGGAAAATGAGGATCGGGGATACCAAGAGGAAAGAAGAGGGGCACAGTGACCGCCGTTCCCGTGGACTCTCGTACCACAGTATTGGGACAGACGCAGGAGGGCTTGACTTCCGGGTTCGGGATGAGACCGGGTAAACTCCACCGCTATGACCGTGCACCCATCTCCTTTCGAATTGGATATGGACGCGACTAATGTCGCATCGGTGAATTGGCATGAATTATTAGACGAAGGGCACTCGAGGTGCGGATACATAATGAAAAAGATGCTCGAACAATTAGTACTGCTGGACTGAATACGTCGCCGAAGCTTCGTAGCTTACATCCGCAGTCTATCAAACTCGTCTTTTACGAGCGTTCTGAGGTGTCTCGTCTCTGGGGCGGCTTCGAGCTTAGATGCTTTCAGCTCTTATCCATCAGGGCGTGGCTACCCAGCATTG
>DAKQ01000168.1:0-446 GCA_002496635.1 Euryarchaeota archaeon UBA82
CATCCTGAAGTCTACGTGGTGATTATTCCTGCGTTCGGTATCGTTTCAGAAGTTCTTGCAACAAGTGCACGACGTTCCATCTTTGGCTACAAGTCAATGGTATTCGCTATGGCGGGAATCGGTGTTGTTGGATTCATTGTTTGGGGACACCACATGCTCACATCCGGTATGGATCCATTCTGGAGAGCTGCATTCATGATTACAACCATGGCTGTAGCGATTCCGACCGGAGCGAAGATCTTCAATTGGCTGATGACGCTTTGGGGCGGTTCTCTTGTCATGAAGACCCACACCCTCTGGGCTCTTGGATTCCTTATCACCTTCACACTCGGTGGCATCTCTGGAATGTTCTTCCCTGTTGCAGGTCTTGACACACACTTCCACGATTCGTACTTCGTCGTTGCTCACTTCCACTATGTGTTCATCGGCGGTACTGTCTTTGCTCT
>DAKQ01000168.1:831-6516 GCA_002496635.1 Euryarchaeota archaeon UBA82
GGTCTTTGGCACTTCTTGATTGGATTCGCTTCGTACAACGCTGCCTTCTGGCCTATGCACGCTTTGGGTATCCAAGGAATGCCTCGACGAACGCACTCCTACACTGTCGAAAGTGGCTTTGCCGAGTACAACATGGCAATCACCATCTTTGCATTCATCTTCGGAATAAGCCAACTCCTCCTCGTGTGGAACATCATCTACTCTGGCCGCAATGGCGAGAAGGTTGGAAAAGATCCGTGGGGCGGATGGTCTCTCGAATGGTCGACCAGTTCACCACCACCAACGCCTTCCTTCCACGTTATTCCAACACAACGTGACATGAACGAAATCTACGGGCATCACGACGATGCTAAAGATTCAATCAAAGACAAGTTATGGAAAGGGAAGAAAAAGAAACCAGAGAGTTCGGTTATTCTTGATCCTACTGATGAAGTCACGGAGGTGAGCTCATGAGTGGCGGAGGACACAGTGATGTGAAGAACGCTATTTGGATGAGAGCACTTCTCATGGCTGGTATCATTCTCGGTCTTGGTATTGCATCATTCGTCGGTCTCGGCGTTGTTGTTGCAGGGATGAAAGAGACAACTTGGGACGAAGAGGCTGATCACTACCATGCTGCTGAAGAAGACTGGAAGATTGCTGTTGCAAATGGATCTATTGAAAGCGATAACCATAAGGATCCATTGTACGAAGCGAAGGAACATGCGCATAATGACGAGATTGATGCGCACCTCTCCTATCTCACCTATCGAGTTGCAGGATTGACGTTGCTTTTCGTTTCGATTATCTTCACTGCATTCCTTGTTATCAGTGGCGTACTCAATTCAGCACAACCTGATGAAGAACATCACGATGACCACCACGGTCATGAAGAACATCATGGATCTGCATCTCCAATCATCTTTGCATTCGGTTGTATGCTGTTCCTTATTGGATTCCCTGACTTTGCTGATGGACTCCATTCCCTTATGCTGGGAAGCGGTTCAAATGCCATTTCAGATCTCTCTGTTGGAATGATTGGACTGACAATCATCACCATTGGCATCTCAAATTGGTGGAGAGAAGATCTTCCATTCAAAGGATACGGCGAGCAAATAGCATCATCTGAACCATTCACTGGACAACACATCCGTAAGGCTGGTATCTGGGTCTTCTTGATGTCTGAAGTCATGGTCTTCGCTACATTCTTCTCCTCGTACCTACGTATGAGAACAGAATGGTGCACAAAGTGGGCCTTTGAGGAAGGAAACTGCAAGGAAGGTGAGACGGAATGGGTTCTCACTGCCTCTGATTACCTGCGCCCAGAGGGTGGCAAAGTAAACGGGTTAGGGGAATCAGTCGGTGATTTTTGGACACTCTTACCCGGTGCAGTCAATACGTTCGCACTGATTATCTCTTCATACACCATTGTCTTGGCACTAAAGATTGCAAAGTCTCACGACTACAAGGTTCCATCTGGATTCATGGGCAAACTCATGCCTGACAAGAAGACTGCAATCCGTAACTATCTGATTGTTACACTCGCTCTTGGTACAATGTTCATTGTGCTTAAGTTGGTTGAGTGGAGTCATCTCATCGCAGAAGGATTCACTGTTGGAACAGAACAAGGTTCAATCTTCTACGTGGCTACTGGTGCACACGGTGTCCACGTCTTCGCGGGATTGTTGATCATGCTCTACATGATCTTCAAGGCCGATACCGTCGAATGGGACGAGGACAATGCACAGGGAATCGAGTACTTCGGTCTCTACTGGCACTTTGTCGATCTTGCTTGGGTTGTTATCTTCCCAGCATTCTATCTATACTGAGGTGAAACTATGGGAGAACACAAATTAATCATGGGCAAAGACATTTACTTCTGGAACTTCATCATTTTGATGTTCTTTACTTTGTTTGAAGTTGGCGCAGTTTTCTTCCCAGAGTATCCAGGAACTGACGTTCGTGTCTCGGTGTATGTTGTTTGGGGGATTCTCATCGTTGTTGGAATCATCAAAGGATTCGGAATCAGCGCATTCTTCATGCACCTTTGGGATGACCCGAAAATATACCTTCGTGTTGCTTTGTTCCCAACCTTATTCGTTCTGTTGATGCTTTGGGGTATTGGCCTTTCCAATCCTGAAGGCGTTAATGGCCTTCCTGGCTGGTGCACACCAGACTGGGGAGAACAATACGCAACAGAACGTTGAGTAGATAGTATGAGACGAATTGCATTATTTCTTGTAGCCCTGCTGTTATCCGTTACCCTCGTAAGCGTTCCTGCCTCCGCATACAATGGATTTCAATTATCGAGTTCTAGCGTGGGTAATTTTACATTGACTGATCAGAATAATTCAGAGATGAAGTTCACCGACATGACACAGGACATCGTCGTAGTGTCTTTCCTGTTCACTCGATGCACCGATGTGTGCCCAATTATTACCCAAAATTTGAAGCTTGTTCATCAACAAATCCCTGCTGAGATTGCTGATGAAGTTGGGTTTGTTTCAATTACACTCGACCCTCGATTCGATACTCCTGAAGTCCTAACAGACTACATGGAACTTCATGGCGTTGAATGGCCGCATCTTACAGGAACGAGTACAGAACTTGCTGATGTGTGGTCTCGATTTGGCATGGCTGTTGAAGAGATTGTCACCGACCCTCATGATGACAATGCCAGCGATATGGATGGCCAAGTACACAACTCTAGTGTCATATATACAAATGAAAACGGAACCAGCCTGGAATTGATGTTCCTTCCAACTGGAATGACATTGACCACTGTAGCGGCCGATGAAGCTGGATGGGAGTTCAACACATCAGATTCTCAATTCGGTACAATGGTCAACGGTATCAACGGATATGATGCACCAGCGGATTCGAGCTGGTTGTGGAGCCTTAAACTGTTTAATGAGACCAGTGGAAACTGGGAACATTCACCTGTTGGTGTTGATTCAGTAAACGCTCTAGAAGAGCAACACCTTGCATGGTTCTCGTCACAAGCGAATGCGTCTCTATTGATGGCTCCTATGGGCGAAGACCCTTCCGTTCAAATCGTCTTCCCTGACAATACAACTGCTTCTACGAGTATTCCGAACTTCACTGGATATCATCTCACCCAGGGTGCTTTTGATGGAGCAGGGGTCAATGTTGATATCGCAGATAGCAGTTACGGACACTTCCTCAACAGCATCAATGATGTCTCTGCTCCTGCAGATTGGAGTTGGTGGTGGCAACTGCACACATGGAATCAATCCAATATGACATGGGAGGATGCCGAAGTTGGTATGGATGGACTTGAAGATCCAATGACACTTGCATGGGCGCCGAACAGTACTGACAACAGTGCTATTCCTGCTCCTGGTTTCGCAACAATTGAGGAAACAGAATGCAGCGGTTATGGCTGGATTATGGGTTCAGGCCAAAATGCTCACTGCATGTGTGATGCAGGCTATGAATGGGCTGAAGACGATATGTTGCGTTGTATTCAAATCATCTCTGATGAACCAGAATACACAGTTGGTCATTCAACCATCACTTACATCCTTGATGAGGAAAAGAAGCCTCGGGTCTCTTGGCTTAGTGACAAGTGGCTTCCCGAAGATTTCGTTGATGACATCGTAACACTCGCTGAAAAAGAAGGACTTATTGAAATCGAATCTGAAGGGATTCCTTCAGTTGGCCTCATCCTTTCAGTGGTCATGATCTCCATGGCTGCAATCTCAGTTCGTGCGAAATCTGAATGATTTCAAGGGAAAAGAGTTTGATAGGGGGAGTTGTGGCCAAACCACTGCGGCGATCGCATAGCCTGGTATTGCGCCGGATTTGAAATCCGGTGTCTGATGACTCGGGGGTTCGAATCCCTCTCGCCGCGCCACCATCCAATTTAGGAGAAGCATTCACAAACTATACCCTCTCTGTACCTTTCATGCGCCGAGGGTTGCTAGGCTTACTTCTCGCTTCTCTGTTTGTTCTTGCAGGGTGTTTAGCACCTGTAGCACCCGAATGGGGCGAGTCGATTAAAGTTGAACGTAATGGTGATGGGACGTTCGAATTCACTTCCAAACTCGGTGATGAAACCATCACCAACACCTACACAGAACGTGGCTGCCTTGATGGCCAAGTTGGATCTGACAAAGGTGGAAAAATCAAGTTTGAAGGATACATGAGTGCAAGCATAATCTACGACTCTCACAACTCTGATCTCAACAACAATAATCTGACATTTGCAACAACTGCAGCTGTAGCAATACAAGAGATGTCATTCACCGATGCGAAGAATGTTCTTTCTGGTGCAGGTGAGCGAATTGAAGTCAAAGAATGGGACGTACCAGTCCAGCCAAAGACAGGACAAGGCACTGTTGATTTGGATAGTGTTGATAGTGAATCCGATTCGAAATGGTTTGTTCTAGGCCTCATCCCTGCGAGTGAAAACATCAACGATGGAATCGCTGCGCTCGGCCAATTCCACCAAGCAGTTCGAATCTCAGGTTATCTCGTCGATGGCCCTGTCCTCGCACAAAATCCTCAAGGTGGAAATAATCGTGATGTCGGTGTAACCAACGACTGTGTTGCTACAGCCGGAAGTTTCAACGTGAATCAACTGTTCTTCCTCGTTACTGAAATCGAATTTGAAGATTCAACTGTGAGCATGGACGGTGAAGCAGATGACGAATACGTCTTTGGCGATGTACCGTTCCTTGGCCGTACTGGATTCATATTGTTCCTCCTCATTGTCGGTATTGGCGGTGGTGTTGGAGCCTACATGTATTCGTCCATGCGCGTCAGTATGAGTGCTCGAAGCATTGCATTGACACTTCTTGGAAAGGAAGGGGTTGAGAAAGCTGCTCAAGTCCAAAGAGATGTCAAGGGTGCGAAAGATGCTGGTATGACAACACCCGATCAGCGTCGTAACGAACAACGAAAGAAGAGCAGATCTCCACCTCCTGCAAAGACGAGTAAGAAGAAAGACGAAGACGATGGATTCGGCTCTTTCAGCATCGACAGTGCTTTGAGCGGAAGTTCTGATTCAGGCCCTTCAAAATCTGAATTTGGATCCGGTAGTTCGGTTGTTGAATCAGAAGATGCGAAGCGTGTTGAGAAACAGATCAAGAATACAGAATCCTTTGTCCCACCAAGCTCTACCTTCGGAAGCAGTTCAGTTCCAACATCTTCTTCTGCTCCAACAAGCGTTCCATCATCCCGATCTCCTCCTGCACGCTCTGAACCTGAAGCAGAGGCGAAACCAAAGGTTCGTCGTCGAAGAGCGGTCAAAAAGGCTGAACCCGAACCTGAAGAAGAACCAGAGGACAAAAAAACCTTCTGGGCGGAAGAGGAAGAAGAATTCTCAGACTTCAGCTTCTGATCGTTTCAATGGAAGACTCGTACTTCGGAAGGAAGAACTTCCATTGAAAGTGGGGTTGAGCCGATATTTTCTCCATCGATGTTGATCGCCGTAGGATCAGGTGTTTCAATCCGTAATTGTTTGAATTGATGATAGTCTACTCGTGGATGGAACACGTGCCTTCCCTCTTTCTTGAGAAGTCCAAATGCCTTCAGAATATCTCTACGTGTCATCTTTTTCAAGATTCCAATATCCATTAATCCATCATCGAGAGAAGCTCCTGGAGCAAGTGGTAGGAGTGAACCACCAGTTTGACTGTTCTGAATTAAGAACAATGTAAAATCATCTTCCATCTTATGCCC
>DAKQ01000168.1:6890-9757 GCA_002496635.1 Euryarchaeota archaeon UBA82
CCGACATCGTATCGAATACTTCCCATCCAACGCATTTTCTCAGCCTTGATTGTAGAATCAACGCCAAGACCCCATGTGACCAAATTGTGACTGTATCGAATCATCTGTGCTTTGGTATTACCAGGCAGCCCTTCTGTCAATTCAACTCGTGCAAGGTCGATGGATTGCGTTGCTCCGTTGACGATTCTTGAAACTGCATCTTCCGTACTCTTGATTCCTAAATCATGCGCTTGTGAATTCCCAGTTCCTGCCGGAATCAAACCAAACCGAATCGTGGAGTTGTCTTTTGATTGCATCATCCAACCAGTAATACTCTCTGAGAGACTTCCATCTCCACCTACAACAGCAATGGCTTGATCGGGCTGGACATCCAATGAGGAAGCAATGTCGACAAGATGGCCAGAATGTTGAGACAAGTGCATTTCGACTTCAACCTGTGACTCTTCAAGTAGTTGTTTCGCTGCTTCAGCAACTTTCAGCCCTTTCTTCTTCCCCGAATAAGGATTGACGAGCATGAAGACTTTGGATGGTTTCGTTCCATCATTTGAGGGCTTGATAAAGACTTGAGCAGGAATTGGCCGATGCAATCCTTTCCGCCTTTTACTTCCCATATCGGGTTGGAAATCAATGACTGAAGGTGTGTTTGAATTGTTCGAAGTCTCACCATCTGCAGAGGCCATGTTTCGGGACAAGAACTCCTCTGCATCAACTCTTCCCCATTTTATGGATTAAACCAAGCACTCATGAAGAGATGGCTTCTGGGCTGTGATGGAGGGTCATGATGAATTGGTCAGAATCAGAAGTCGAATTCATGCACAGAGCCCTTGTTGTGGCTGAACGCGGTAGAGGCAAAGTTAGTCCAAACCCGCTTGTCGGCTGTGTCCTAGTAAAGGATGGCGAAATCATTGCAGAAGGCTGGCACGATCATCTTGGAGGATTGCATGCTGAACAAATGGCCATCCACGATGCGGAAGCAAAAGGAAAGTCGCCAAATGGAGCAACCGCCTACATCACACTCGAACCTTGCAATCATTATGGCAGAACACCGCCGTGTACCGAAGCATTACTTTGGTCAGGTGTCAAGAACGTCGTTATTGCCCACCATGACCCAAATCCTACAGTTCGAGGCGAGGGTATTGGCGTTCTCGAGAAAGCTGGAGTCAATGTCAAGACTGGTTTGCTTGAGAAGGAAGCCCGTCAACAAATGAAACCATTTCTCCATTGGTGCGAGAACCGAAGGCCATTGGTCACTGTCAAAATGGCTATTGATGTGAATGGTTCTGTTGATGATCGCTCAGAACAAGCACAACGATTCACAAGTGAAGGGTGCTTGGATGAAGTCCATCGTTTACGAATGGATTGCGATGCGATCTTAGTCGGTGCTGAAACCATACAACGAGACAATCCTTCACTAACAGTTCGAAGAGTCGAAACAGAGCGACAACCATTACGAGTTGTTCTCGATCCGAATGAGCGAACTAATTCTGATTCAATCGTATACAATGATGAACATGAAACATTGCGCATCGGTTCTGATTTTACTGGATTGATTCCACTTCTGAATCGATTAGGGGATTTAGAATGTCAACGGATTCTCGTAGAAGGAGGGCCCCAAACAGTCCATTCCTTCCTTGCTGACGGATTAGTAGATGAGTTTTATCTGGTTCAAAGTGATGTGATTCATCAACAACCAATCGCTTCCAACATTGATGATGAGGTCTTAATCAGTTCAGGACTTGCCTTTGTTCGTAATGAACAATGGGGGGATGAGACCGTTTCTGTATGGGCGCTTACGCCCTTGCAGTAATGCTGTTGAGAGCGGGCGATGCAGGATTCGAACCCACGTCCCCGGCTCCGAAGGCCGGAAGGATATCCAGACTACCCCAATCGCCCAAATCAATCCAGTTGGCTTCCCTTTTTGAAAGGGTTGGTGAGAATAAATATTTCCTCAAAGAGACGCGAGGCTTCCACCAACCAAAATCATTGGAATGATATAGCCAAGAATTGTCAAATATCCAAGAATAAATCCTGCGATTCCTTGACCTGCTCCGGTACCTGAACGGCTTCCTTCGGCTTGGCCAAGGTGACCAAAGATAATTGCTAAAATTCCGAACAACCATCCTACTGCCCATGTAAAACAAATAAGCCAGCCAAGCAAGTAACAGGTGATTCCAAGAATTCCCATGACCAATCCTGTGACTGCCATACCGTTGCCATTTTGTTGAATCATGATCTGTTGTGCCATCATTGGTTGCTGAGGTGTACCGAATAACATCGGTTGTACTGGCTGGGCCTGCATTGGTTGTTGAACTGGATTCACTTGAATCGGAACTGACGATGGAGGCTGATTTGCGGGCATTGAACCATCTGGTTGCATGTTCATGCTTCAACCATGTTTACTTTGAAGATTCCGCACTCAAACAGTTTGAGGGGCGGCTTCATTGACCGAAGCAGAAACTCCTGCTGCATATCGCTCAAAGTTCGTATTGAACATTTCAGCCAATTTGTCAGCTGTTGCATCGTAAGCATCCTTGTCATCCCATGTTGTCCTTGGTTGCAAGACATCGGAAGGCACGTCTGGGCATGATGTTGGTACTTCAAATCCAAATCGTCCATCTTTGATGTATTCCACACTGTCGAGATCACCATCGAGTGCAGCGTTGAGCATAGCACGGGTATATCGAATCTTCATTCTGTTTCCGACACCGTATGGGCCACCATTCCATCCAGTATTGATGAGCCATGCGGTTGAACCGTTTTGTTCCATTTTCTCTGATAGGAGATCAGCGTAAACACCAGGGTGCATTGGCATAAATGGTTCTCCAAAGCAAGCAGAGAAGGTCGCTTGGGGTTCCTTGACACCGATT
>DAKQ01000168.1:10137-28483 GCA_002496635.1 Euryarchaeota archaeon UBA82
GGTGGAAGAACACCAAACGCATCACAGGTCAAGAAGATGACATTTTGTGGATGCCCTCCGCGTGAATCCGCAGTTCTGTTGTCGATGAATTCGATTGGATAAGAGCCGCGTGTGTTCTGTGTTTTACTCACATCGGTAAAGTCAGGGACACCATCAGCATCGAGAACTATGTTCTCTAGAACTGTTCCTCGGCGTCGAGTTGTTGCAAAGATTGCAGGTTCATCTTCTTCTGAAAGATCAATGAGTTTAGCATAGCATCCACCCTCGAAATTGAAGACGCCATTTGCACCCCATCCATGTTCATCATCACCGATGAGCGCACGCTTAGGGTCTGCTGACAGTGTTGTTTTTCCAGTACCAGAAAGACCGAAGAAAATGGCTGTGTTCTCTCCGTTGGTATTTGCAGAACAATGCATAGGAAGAATTCCTTTCTTCGGGAGGATGAGATTCATGACAGAGAAAATCGATTTCTTGATTTCTCCAGCATATCTGGTTCCACCGATAATCACTTCACCAGCTGCATAATTGACGATGACAAAACATTGTGAGTTTAACGAGGTATCGTCTGCTTCGAAATGAGGGGCATGGAAAACCGTAAAATCAGGTGTGTGTGATGCTAATTCTTCGATAGATGGTCGAACGAACATGTTTCGGGCGAATGTGCTGTGCCAAGCATTGTGTGTGATAACGCGGATTGGAAGTGCTTCAGAAGGTTCAGCCCCACATGCGAGATCTTGTACGAAGAGGTTGTCTTGCTCGGATAGAAAGTCGACAACTTGGGCTCGCAATCTCTCAAAGGTTGCAAGGTCTGTGGAGATGTTCACATCTCCCCAATTTACGTCATTTGTGGTCGATTCTTCATCGACAATGAATTTGTCATTTGGAGAACGTCCAGTTCGCTCACCAGTCTCGGTTACAAGGGCGCCATGCGCACTAAGAACTCCTTCATTTCGTGCAATAGAAATGTCGAGCAGTGCATCGGTATCAAGGTTCCAATGGACGTCCCCTTTAGGGCTTAGTCCATGCGCTGTCAGGGGGGTTGATGTCGGGGTGGAGGTCTCCGCCATGCTCTTTCCACCCGCGGTCTGTCTTTGTCCCTTTCTATTCGCCCATACGAAAATTAAGTAAGAATTAATCTTCAGAGGGGAGGTTTGAAACAGGACTTTGGAGGAGAGGATATCATGGAGGAGGAAACTTCTGACCACGACCCCGTGGAAGATGAAGTCCTACGGAAGAAGAATTTCGATCGTGGTATGGGCGTCGATTTAGATCGATTCCTCATCACCGACCCCGAGCCTGAAATCGAAGAGGAGCAAGAGCAACTAGCTCCTGTAGATACCGATGCTGCGATTGGCGAAATCGCTGACTTCTTTTCCACCCCTAATACTCAACGAGATGAGCCAGGAGCCATCAAGAGAGACGGAACCGTCGATGCTCCAGCTGCTGAAGACTCAGTTACTGATCTCGCCGTACATGGCGAGAGACGAATTGGATTTGGGCTACTCGTTGGCATGGTCTTGGTCTGGTCGGCACTCGGATGGGTTGTTGGAACCGCATTACCACCATTGCTTGGAGGGCCGCTGCTCATCATCATGGGCCTGTCTGGATTGTGGGCTGGAGAGAAATGGATTCCAATAGAAAGAATGCATTTACTCGGTGTAACATGGGTGATTATCTCGATGAAAATCCTTTACGGGTTTGCACTCGATGCGTATCATTGGGGTTGGTTTGATGGTTCGCCTTTGGGTTCTGCTGAAACCTTAGGTTTGTCCCTGCTCGTACTGATCGGTTTCAATGTATACATTGCTCAGCGTCATAATGATGATGCAATTGCAGCCCAAGCAACATTGGTCTTGCTTGCCCTAGGAAGTGCTACTGGAGCACTTTATGACGAGATTGGAGTAGCAACGATGATCCTTCTAGGGACGCTTTCCATGCATGGGCTTGCTGTATTCAGAAATTCAGGAAACCTAGCAAGCCTTGGAATTGCTGTCTCGTATCTGTGGATTGGAATTCACTCATTCTCCCAAGAATGGAAACTCGCAGGCATCGAGATCGTCGCGTTCGATGATGAACTTCTCCTGTTCATGCTCATGTTTGCAGTTACCGCAACCAATTCGATTGTCGCTACACAGTTCCATAAAGCAGACAATTGGTTCTCAGATGCAGCCAAAGCATTGGGTCTCGGGAAACCCGGATTATGGGCAATATCTGTTGGCCTTGGGATGATTGGTGCGCTTCTCGCCATTGCTGCAAACAGAACGGAAACTGGCTATGCGTTGGCTCAATTATTGCTCCTCTTGAGTGCATTTGGAGCATCTTACCTAACAGTACGCGGCGTAGATTGGAAGCGCTTGGCACCATTTATCCTCATCCCAGCACCGTTCCTTCTGGCTCTGGTCATCCTGATGAGTACTGGTGTCTTCTCCCTTCCAGTTGCTGATTTGAATGGGTACAGTCTCTATGCGATTCTGACCGCTCTGTTCACATCCATTGCGTTACTGAACAACCAACAAGCCGTTTCAGACCATGTCTTGTGGATGGGTGGAATCGTTATTGTAATTCTATTGACGCTGTTAATACCGGCTGAAGATGAAGGATGGCGGCTATTGGTTGCGCAAGGATCTGTATGGATCGGTTTGGCATGGCTCGGTGTCCAGCGAAAGTCGCCTTCAATTTCTGGAGTTGCAGTACTAGTCCCTTGGGTTTGGCTGTTGATGTTCGCAACCGATATTGAATCTCGAATGTTTTCGAACGACTTCATTCCTGTTGCTTTGGATGAACAACATGTTGCCATCTGGATGCTTCTCCTCATTCTCCAGCAACTGTATGTAAATATCAGTCAGGGTGAAGCGACTCTCAATCTTGCCGGTCGTCTTGCAGGATTAAGTGAACTAAGCGCTCGAGCACGTGATTCTGGTTTGTTACAATTATGGAACCTTTCGTTTATTCTCTCACTTGTTGGCGTGTGGGGTATTGCTCGTGTTGACGGGCTCCCTGCATGGGGGTTACTTGGCATTATGGGGGCTATTCTCATCTTCCATGGAACCTTGGTTGCCCTTGAACAGCATCGCGGCCAGCCGCGTACAATGCTCGTGGCTTGGAGCATTTTCGCACTGTTCTTCGGATGGAAGTTTGGCCACACATCACTCTATGCAGCAAGTCTTGTCGCAGGATGTTCGCTGTTACTGGTTCATACAGACAAACTCTTCGAAGATGAGGATGAAGCGAAAAAGAATCAATCCAACAGCATCGTTACGCTGCAACTCCTCATTATGAGTGGTTTACTTGCAATGCCCGCTTTACGGGATGCTAATGCATTACAACTGACCAATTCGGATTGGTTCCCGACAGATGTTGAGGATGCGATATTGATGTCAATCCTCTCACTTGGAACACTGTATCACTTTTTGCGTCGCGTCGTTCTGATGGACAAATTACTCCCACCAACATTGGCAACTGTTGCAATGATTACGACCATGTTGTATACAGGTGTAGCATTAGAAACAAATCTGATCACAACCTTTGCAATTCTCAGTTTCGTTGGTGCTGGCGCCTATCTCGCAATTCAGGGAGAATGGCGATCTGGTATGCGTTCAGTTGCTCGCAGAGAAGAGCGTTTACAAATCTTACAATCCAAACAAAACACGCAAGCATATCTCAACCAAACCTCGGAAGAAACCGGTGTTACACTCATCGATCCAAAACTTATCGAACTGGCTGAAAAACAAAAGAAAAGAGCAAAACGATCAGGTGTTTCACAACCTGGGGATCTTGAGGTCGGTGATATCCAACACAGACCAACCATCGTCCTTTCATTCCTTGGAGTTTCAATTCTCGCTTCGATGATGTTTGCTTTCCTAGGCGGTGATCAGACAACTGCTATCATACTCTGTGCAAGTATCTCAATTCTCTTCATCAGTTTAGCGCGTGTTCGTGCAGAATCGTTAAAACTTCGTTTGGTTGATGTTCTTGGTGTTGAAATCCCGATTGCCATTACGATGGCAGGGCTGGTACTTGTTCATCTCGCTGGACGAACAAGTCAAGGAACAATTCTACTCGAAGAGCAATTTGACTTACTGGTGTTAATGATTGGCTTAATTGTCCTTGGTGGCTTTAGTTTGGTCAATCGAAGCGATCTCGGCGTACGCATTCCAAACGTATTGGACATGGTGGTGGGCTTACTGGTCATCGACCGTATTTTTGGAATCCTCGCAGGAGGGGAACTCCCCGTTCCAATGCTTACCAATCCGGTTGAATTCGAAGCTCTTTCATGGACGATTCCTGTCTTCAGTTTTGAAATTGTTCTGATTACAGCGGCCTTGCTCTGGGATTGGGTTGAACGACAGCGTCGTGTTCGAGACCTTCAAGACCATCGAGGAGCCCTTGGTCGCGTCTCATTCGGATTCTCTATCATGATTCTCTCGTTTGGACCTGCAGGCCTTCTCGCACTGGGATTGATGTTCAACAAGGGATGGGTTTGGAAACAACCCGCGGTACTCATGCTTGGAATGATGATCTTACCATTTGCACTCAACAGTTTACTTTGGTGGATCGAAGTAGAATTAGATGTTGCAATTCTTGACATTTGGATTTCGGCTCTTATCTTTGGCGCATTGAACCTTATCGCAGCAGTATTTGCTACAGCAACAAATCGTGGATTGTGGATTTCTGCAGTTCTTTGGGCATCACAGGTTCTGTTCATCATCAGCGGAATAGTATCTCCAGACCTCCTCATCTTCGTGCTTGAACTACTCGCCATGTCAGCAACATCGTGGGTTATTGGCGTACTGACATTGCGAAGGGGATGGAGAATCATCGGATTCCTCAACCTGATTGTTGCATGGATTATTGCAGGTGTTCTCATCTACCAAGGAATGCCCCCAATCTCTGGATTTGTGCTCCTACTGGCAACAGCCGCTTTGCTTGCAGTGATCACCTACTTGACACAATCAAGAGACGAATTACTTGCACGTCAATGAGCGACTGGGTTGAACGTTCGCAATAAGAAATTCTGAATTGAACGCAACAAAAGCATCGCATCGAAACCCGGATCTGCTTTAGCAAAGCGGAGAGATACGCTGGTTTTGGCTTGAGTGCCGCTATTACGAATTCCAAGACTGACATCGGAACCATTCAATTGACATCGAATAAGCATCAAATTTGGTTCTCCTTCCAACCCCATACGTTGCCAGTTCGTCACCTCTCCAGCAAGTGCAAAATGGGTGAGGGCCATCGTTTCAACGGAATCTGCATGTTGGTTTTTACCATCCCACATCCATCGATTTGGATTCTTTGCACTGACGCGACGCTTCCATCCTTTTTCCATTGAAGTTGAAGAGGAATCTTGCATGGCCAGTAACGACATAATCAACGTCATTGCACCATCGCCAACCAAACTCCATGATGCGCCATCAGGATGAGGTGAAGGCAGTACGAGATGACCTGAGTCTTCAATTCCTAGCATAATCGGGTAGTCATCTCCTGTGAGTGAATGATGCTGAGAAAGAGCATGGGAAAGCCATCGGTCACCAACTGCAGTTTCGATACCAACCATCGATTCTTGTTGTCGAAGCGAAGTAAGAAGAGTGAGATTTGACTCAATACTTGCAGCAACAATCCAGTTTGTATCCAAGGATGAAAGAATGGCATCAGCAATATCATCGCCATCGAAAACGCGAATGCCATCTTGTGTTTCTTGAAGCAACAGACAACGATCTCCGTCTCCATCAAGAGCGGCTGCAATGATGGTGCCTTCAGCTTGTGGAGATACAGAACGTACGAGCAGATGCTCGCTGGTTTTTGCTTCAACCCATGTCCATGATTGTCCTGGCGAAAGTTCGCCTGCGCCGCAACCCGCGTTCATAGCAACCGCCTCTTGACTGACTTCCTTTACCTTGATTCCGTGTTCGCTAAGCCATGCAGCAAGCCATGTTGAGGCATGGCCCTTCGAGGAATCGAGGAGAATTGACGATGGGAATGAGAGCGATTTGCCGAATGTGCTTTCTGCTAATCGAAGTCGTTTCTCAAGCCATTGCGAGTGGTTGACGTGATGCTGAGAAGATGGTTTCATCCATGCTTCTCGATCCGTTGTATCAATTTCACGATCTTCTTGAGAAAGAGAATACGCTGATGTAGTAACAAGTCGCTCATAGTCTGGCATCGACTTGCGCCCTCGTGCATCAAAGACCTTGATTCCTGAATCTTCAACGGGATTATGACTAGCAGTAATCATACATCCTAATCTCGCACCCGTTTCTAAGACTGCATAATGCAGCATTGGCGTTGAGACAAGACCGATGTGGACAACGGTGCAATTTGATGCATGAAAACCCAGTGTAAGCCATGAAGCTAGTGTATGATTATCAGGGCGTTCGTCCCATCCAATAACGATGGTGTCGCCTTGCCCATCCTCAGGCAATGTGCGGCCTAATGATTCACCGAGAAGTTGCATGAGTTGCGGCGTTAGTTCACGTTCTTCGACAATTCGTTGCAACGCTTCTTCATCACTGCAATCATCAAGAATGACTCGGCCACGAATGCCATCGGTTCCGAAAAGATTCTCCATCATTTCACCTCAACGAAGTACGCTTGATGGAGCATGGAGACCAGATACGGTAGTATTCGGATGAACCATACAGTTCTGGCCAAGTACAGTCCCTGGATTGGTCACAGTGTTGCAGCCCAATTGAGTTCCATCGCCAATGATTGCTCCGAATTTTCGAATACCTGTTGAGCGGCGTTCATCATCGATCCAAATGGCAACCGTTGCTCCATCGTTACGCAGATTTGAGAGTTTAACACCAGCACCTAGATTCACATTTGAACCGAGCACTGAATCGC
Organism: Euryarchaeota archaeon UBA82; assembly: GCA_002496635.1. Lineage (GTDB taxonomy): Archaea > Thermoplasmatota > Poseidoniia > Poseidoniales > Poseidoniaceae > MGIIa-L2. Next base: position 16,981 of record DAKQ01000168.1, read on the forward strand.
CAACGTAATTGAAATGTGGTGCTTTTGCACCTGGTAGAAACAGTGTATGTTTTGATTCACTGGAATGGCCAAGAAGGCTATTTTGCATCATCCACGTATTCTCTCGAACATATGCATGCGCCCGAACAGTTGCACCTGATTCGATCAGACAAGGTCCAATGAGGTGAACATGTGGCTCAATAGTCGCTCCATCTTCGACATGGACTGACCCTTTTGCCTCATCGATAGTGACATAGAGAACATCGAGGGGATGTTTTGACCCTAATTGCTTGAGCTTCTTAGATAATATCTGCTGGATTCCAGATGGATGATCTGGATTGAGAAGTTCCCATGCAGGCTGTCCTGAAAGGTTGAACACCGTTTCAGGGAAATCCGCAAACAACGCCTTGGTTGTCACCGAAGTTGGCCACTCCATGCCCAATGCTGACGGCGCTCAACGTTCAATGTTTGGTCAAACTGCCGCGTGATAGATGCGCTTACCTGTTGTTGCATCTAACTTGAAGCCGATCTGACTTCGCATGTATCTTGGAATGAAGTAACCGACTTTTCGAGCGGTTAATCCATGATTCCTCATTTTTCGTTCATTGGATAAATGAGCAACAATATCTGCTGCTGAACATCCTGGGCGAGACGAGACATATGCCTCAATCTCTTGCTTCAAACGTTCCATCCTTGCTTGCTTCTGTACGCCTTTTCCACGTAATCCTGCCATGTATAATATTAGGTCTCGGCAGTATATCAATCAAATATGGGACGTCCAAGGGCCCCCATGAATATCACAGCAAAGGTTCTTGAAACCTCGCTCGACCGACAATCATGGGCGAAGTAAGGGCAGTTACAGATTCTGAGTTTGAAGCAACGATTGGCGGGAACGAATGGGTTCTTGTCGACTTCTGGGCGGAATGGTGTGGACCATGCAAAGCAATTGCTCCAATTCTTAACGATATTATTGAAGGAAGAGATCTCTTGGTTGCAAAGGTTGACACTGACAAAAATAACATGCATGCAGCACGCCTTGGCGTCCGTGGCATTCCTGCATTATTCCTCTTCAACAAGGGCCAACTTGTTGCCCAACAAAGCGGTATGATGTCAAAGGACAAGTTGACCACATGGGTTGACAACCACATGACTGCAGACGACTTCTGATTACTTGAGTCGATCTTTTCGCTTCTTTTCAGCGGAGCCTACTTCTCGAGACAACCGTTCACGTAGGGCCTCATGCAACCACATGCCCTTGTCAAGTTCCATCAACAACCCGTGTTCGATAAGATTCTGTGGCGGGCCACCTTCCCAGGAAAGCCCCTCTGCAAGTTTCTTCCATGGGATTGGTTCGGTTGCCTGTGAAAGTGTTGCAAGGAGTTCGCGTTCTTTTTCTGGTAGTGGCACGAGAATCTCTTCCTCGAGGAAACGCAGCCAATCGTCATGGGTTGGTTTCCCATACATTTCCAACATTTCAATGGCAAGAGGGTGGCCTCCTGTACGCTGATGTACATCCTTTGCATCGATTTCATCCAGTTCTAATTCTTCCAACCAAGATGAAGTTTCGTTCAGTGAAAGCCCTGCCAAGGGAATCTCTTCAACGATATCACGCGTATGAACATCGCGTCGGTCGTACACATTGAGAGATGTTCGTGAAATCAAAAGGAAGCGAAGAGGCGTCTTCTGTGAAATCTGTAACAGTGCCCCTAGAAGATCTTTCGATTCAGCTGCAATATGATGGACGTCATCCAACACGATAAGCCAGTAAGGCGGTGGCCCCCCTGGTGCGATTGAGAACCGTTCTCGAACCGTATATGCGTCTGTCAAATATGCCAGAAGACGACGACGCCAGGTGTCAACGTCAAGTGGAGCCCCTGGTCGCAGAGGCAACGTTTCGATAAGATTGTATGGATCGTGATTTTCATCGATTCCGAATCGATGAAGAAGGCTTACTGCAAGACCAACCTCTCTGTCCCATGGTTGGCATGGATACCAACAAACCGAAAGATTGGATTGTGCTTCTTCTCTTCCAGAAAGCCATTCAGCGACCAGAGTGGATTTGCCAATTCCAGCGATTCCAGTAATGACTGCACAAGCCGAGCGCCCATCAAACCATTCTGATAAGCGCTTCAATTCAGCATCTCGCCCTCTGACTTTACGGGTCGATGGTGCTTTTGTGTGATACGTTGCATGGACTCCAGCAAGAGGTTGTAATCGACCAGGAGGAGGGACGACATCTTCGTCATCTTGTTTTCGAATTAATCCAAATCGAATGTCACCCCATGTGAGGACACCTTCGTGCTGAGCATGGAGGAGGACTTGGAGAAGAGACATATCAGAAGCAAGTCGATATGGCGCTTCCTTGGCATTGATTTCAAGCAGTTCTCCTTCCTTATTTCTGATGAGAATTTTTGTTTCGCCCAACTCTTTGGTCTTGCTCTTGGCATCTTCTCTTCCGATGTCGGTCAATTGCCATGTCTTTTGGCGGCGATCATCATTCTGAATTGAACGAGTATGTTCGCTGACTAATCCATTGCGGACAAGATTACGCATTGTCCGACTGACATTCGGAGGATGCTGTGCACATGCCTCTGCAATTCCTGGTCGTGTCACGGCTGCGGTAACCATGAAGCGGTCTGCCAAATGGTCATGCTGCAAAAGATGCATCAGTACGCGGTCTGATACCGCGACGTTCACCTTTGGCAACCCTTCGGCCATGCTGGTCTGTAGTGCCATTCACGTTCAAGCGTTCCCCTATTCTGACCACGATTGCACGAACATAAGCACCACAATGCCTAATAAGAGATAACATAGGGGTAACTATGGCTTCTGACTCATCACAAGCGAGCCGGCGTGGATTGGCTCTAATTGCGTTAATGATACTCGTTGTTTTTCTACCACTTGCAACGAATGCTGCGGACAGTGACGGGGATGGAATCGAAGATTCCCTCGATGATTGCCCATGGGCTTCTGGCACCTCGACTGTTGACCGAGATGGTTGCCCTGATCGAGATAACGATGGAACCTCAGATTTCAACGATGGTTGGACCACCTCAAATCCTAATTTTCAAAATGATTTCACCACATCTTCAAGCTCCGATTACAACTCCGTGGACTTTTCCCCTGATGGGGAAATGATTGTTACGGGTGCAGATGATGATTACGTGCGCATTTGGAATGTTACCACGCATGTCAACCTACGCTCTGTCCAAGGTGGAGATGATATCAACTCCGTTGCGTACTCTTCCGATGGAATGTATGTGGCTGCAGGTATTGATGACGATACAATAAACATCTATTACGCTTCAAACCTGACTTCAGTCCACGGATCAATAAATGTTGACGTCGGGGGTAGCGATCAAGTCAACAGTGTCGAATTTTCACCCGATGGTTCGCTTGTTGCAGTTGCGATTGGGCGTTCTGGAAACAGTGGGACGAATGGGCAAGTTAAACTTATCAAGGTCTCTGACGGGCTCCAGTTAGGAAACGGAATAAATCCAAATGGGGAAGACCGATTCTACGATGCTTCCTTCTCCCCTGACGGCCAATTTATCGCACTAGCAGGTAACGGCGACTTTTTCATCGTCAATATCTCTTCCCGTGCCACGATTACCAGTAATGGAGATCCGCAAGCATCAGTCAATGAAATCGCTTGGTCTCCCGATGGGAATTATATTTCTATGTGTGGGGGCTGGGAAGGCTCTGGTTCAAGTTTTGACATGTATTCATACACCGGCACATCTCTCAATCGAATTTGGCAGAAAACCCATTCCTCATCATGCTATACTACAGATTTCACATACGATAGCAAGCAAGTTGTTGCTGGAATATCCTATTACCAAGCCGATGGTGCAACAGCACGAATCTATGCATCCGATACGGGTTTACTTATCGATTCTGTAAATGGGCCACGTCCAGGAGGATGTACTTCTTCCGGTGGCGGCAACAGCTGCGGTACCATCGAAGGTGCTGCTTGGAGTCCCGACAGTACATTCCTTGTAACCACGCATAGCCGTAACGACGAAGGAATTTACTACTGGTTTGCTGACCTTGATGAAGACAATGATGGTTACAACAGCACCGACCAAGGTGATGGAATTGTGGATGCGTTCCCAACCGACGGAACTCAATGGGATGACGCTGATGGAGATGGTTACGGAGATAATCCTGCTCCTGCTCTTCAACCTGATGAATGCCCATCGGTTTGGGGCAACAGTACCGAAGATCGCTATGGCTGCCTCGATGCTGATGGCGATGGATGGTCTGACATCGGCGACTGGGCTCCTGCGAACAAGGAGCAATGGGTTGATGCCGATAATGATGGCTACGGCGACAATTACCTGTACGATCTTGCAACAAATCAACTTCACATCAATCAGCGAGGAGATGCCTTCCCTGATGATGCCACACAATGGAACGATACAGACGGTGATGGCTGGGGCGATAACTACGAAAATACGTCTTGGAATTCTTACAGAGCTCCTGAGTGGCCTGGATTAATTATTGCCGGCGCACAAAACATCGACGTGTTCCCAATCGACAGAACTCAATGGCGAGATACAGATGGGGACTGGGTTGGCGACGAACAGATGAGTGACAGACCAGATGGCTGTCCGACCATCTTTGGAGATTCCATTTACGACCGACTTGGCTGTATTGATACAGACGGTGATGGCTACTCCGACCCTGATGCGAATTGGCCTGCAACGACTGATTGCTATGGTGCTGATGCTTTCCCGAACGACCCGACTCAATGGTGCGATGAGGACAACGATGGATTTGGAAGCAACCCTAATGGAAACAATTCTGACGATTGTCCTAATCAAGCAGGTCCGTCTAACCAAGATCAAATCGGTTGTCCTGACAGAGATGGTGACGGATGGTCAAACTCTGGCGACCCATTCCCAGACGATAGCACACAATGGTCCGATACCGATGGTGACAACTACGGCGACAACCCTGATGGAAACAATCCTGACGCATTCCCGAACGACGCTTCTCAATGGCGTGATCAAGACGGAGATGGCTATGGAGATAACCCTGGTGGAACCAACGGAGACCGCTTCCCTGCCGATCCACTTCAATGGTCTGACTTTGACAATGATGGCTATGGTGACAATTTTATCGATGTTGATGAAGATGGTGTTTCGGAAGGAAACTCAGACGTTTGTCCAGAAACCTACGGTGAATCAACCAGTGTAACCTCTCGAGGATGTCCTGACAGCGATGGCGACGGTTATACAGACCCTGATGATGCATTCCCTAATCAGCCGCTTCAATGGAAAGATACCGATGGAGATGGCTATGGGGATAACACGCAATTCACAAACGGTGACGAATGCCTCAACGTCTTTGGCAAGAGCATGTACAACGGACGACAAGGTTGCCCTGATACTGACCTTGATGGCCACGCAGATCCTGATGGCGACTGGCAACCAAAGCCTGATTGCACTGGCGCAGATGCGTTTCCTGATGACCCTCTCCAATGGTGTGACAAGGATGGAGATGGTGTTGGAGACAACTATATCGTAACCAACAAGACTGTTGTCGATGAAGAAAATCCTGGTTTGATGATTACACTTTGTGAACACATTGGGGATGCATTCCCTGATGATGCAACACAATCTAGCGATATCGATTGCGATGGCCGTGGAGACAACGCAACTGGAATCTCTCCAGACGCATTCCCGCTACGCGCATCCCAACAAGATGACAACGATGGTGATGGGTATGGAAATAACTTCACAAATGGCGCCTATCGCCCTGATGAATGCAGAAATGAGTTCGGAACTTCAACCACAGACCGCTATGGTTGCCCTGACTCGGACAACGATGGGATGTCAAATCTAAACGACCCATGTGAATGGGATCCTGCAATAACAACGGGTATTCGAGGCCAGGTTGTTTGTGCAATTACAGAAGATCCAAACAAGGTTGAAGAAGAGGATACATCCGAAGTCAAAGGCGAGTCCAATACGCTTCTCTATGCAATGGGCGGAATCATCGCATTCATGCTCGCTTCAATTCTCGTGGCTATGCTTGCTCGCCAAGCAAGTCGAAACCGTTTGATGAAAGAACGAGCTGTTGAGCGGAAGATTGAATCACAACTCATGGACGAGGAAGAACGTCGTGAACAATGGATCGCCCACTATGTTGCGAATGGAGAATTCGACAAGGCACGAGAACTTGGGTGGACTGATCCAGCATCTGTCCCTGCATGGAAGCAACATGAGATTCAACAGCAAGAACAATTGCAAGCATCGATCCCATCAATGCTTGATTTGGATTGAGTTTACGCATTGTTTGTACCGTTGCCCTTTAAGTGAGGGAGACTATGGAAAATCATGGCAGAGGCGCGTACGCGGCTATTGGTTGCATCCATGTTGGTGCTCCTACTTGCGAGTCTTGCCCCAGTTCAAGCGGATACTGAAACGACTGTACGTCTCGAAACAGACCTTGTAAATGAGCCACTGACCCCATGGTATGGAGTTGGTGATGTCGTAGAACTGTCCACTTCTCTCGTTAACGATGGAATTCAAACCTCGATTACTGAGGACCCCTCTTGTGGAACGGTCATGATTGTGAGCGATCAATCCGGCTCACTCATCATCGATGAGCGCACAACTTGTCGAGGCCAAAGCAGAGGACTGGATGTTGCTCCAGGGACAACCATGCTCAAATCACATACATGGAATCTAGAAGATTCTTCGGGAGTTCAAGTAGCACCTGGAATCTACACAGTCGCTGTGGAACTCGCTGGTTCAGAACTTCGTTCATCTGTTGAGGTCAATGTCCAACAAAATGCTGGTCTTCCTTCCCAACTCGTTTACTCAAGCTCACTTGCACATCTTGGCGATACTCTTGCTGTAGGCGAACCGATGGTCTTGTCGTACAAGGTATACAACCCAACATCTCTTCCAATCGAACTCTCCATCACAGATGAATGCAAACTCCTTATCGCATTCGAATCGAATCTGTTCGGTCCAACTTGCACCCCTGTTGTAGAAACCATTGAGCCATTCTCGACCTTTTCTCTTGGCCACACATTGTTGCATGCAACCCAACAGGGTGAATCCTCCATCACAGTTACAACGCCTGATGGGTTGATAATTGGCACACATGACTTTACTGTTTTACCAGGTGAGTTGCCATTGGAACCTCTTGTTTCCTCGATTAGCACTCTTTCTGATTCCTACATCCAAGGAGAATTGCTTGAAGGGGCGATGAATCTGAAAAATGTACTCGATGAGAGTGTCTTGCTGCAGTTCACGAACACATGCCGAATGACATATTGGATTGTCGACTCACTCGGTAATGTCGTCTTCGATACCCTCTCTCAAACCAATTGTAACAATGCTGAGTATGATATGGTCTTGACACCATCCGAACAGAGTATGTTTGCTATGCAAGGATGGGCATTTACCGACGCACAAGGCTGTGCAATGCGCAGTGGAGCATATGTCCTCGTGACCGAAGTTCCTGAATTTGGCTACTTCGCATCAAAGGATTTCGATTTCCGCAGAACAGCCTCTGTGAACTGTGGTCCAAGTGCTCTTCCGGTTATCGACCTCCAGATTGACACGAATGAAAATGATATCATTGAATTTGAGTTGCTACTGAACGGAGATGAAACTGGTTCTGAAATTCATTGGCTTGAAGCATGCAAGGCTACTCTGCAAATGTGGAACATGGATCTAGAATCAAAAATCATTGACAAAAATATCCTATGCAGTTCTGATGAAAGCATTGATGATTCGTTGCAAATTACCGATGAAAACATCCTTCGATTCAGTATTCCAGACTTAGATCAATACCAATTTACGGACGGGGAATACAAGGTTCGATTGTACCTCGCCATCGACCAAGATGTTGATGCTGAACAAACATTCACTTGGCCAATACCTGTAGACAATGCTCAAGAAATCGAACAAGTAGATGATGCAAATACGCCTGTACAGCAACTTGTCATTATCACTGGAACCTGGAATGATGTGTCAACATCTGACGGAACCTGTTGGCTGATTGAAGACTCTGAAGAAAACGTCCGAATGATGTCAAGTCATTCCATTTCGACATGGAGTCCTGAACAAGGCACCTCTGGTATGTACGAAGCAGTTCAAACAGAACCAAACACTGCATGCAGTCGATTCACAGCAGAGAGTTATCAAATTCAAGCGGTTATTGATGAACAAGTACTGATTATCGAAGAACCTGTAACTGAAACCGAAGTCACAGAGGAAGTCATTCTTGAAAATGAGGAAGTCATTCCCGAATGGGCTCCACAAGCAGTTGCTGCTGTAACCATTGGTGCCCTTCTTTCGATGCTCGGCTTTGCTGCCTTCAACAATGAGGCACTCCGTGTTTCTGTTACGCTATCAGGCCTCTGGATCCTCGGACTTATGGGTCGAACTTCAGAGACAACTGATGGACGATTCCAACGTGGACGACTCATGGGGTACTTGACTGCAAATCCAGGTTGTCACTTCCGAGCATTGCTTTCAGCTCTTGACATGAGCAATGGACAACTGTCTCATCACCTTCGAGTACTTGAGCAAGAAGAGAGCCTGTGGAGACGTAAGGATGGCCGCTTAGTCCGTTATTACCCCCTAACAAACAACCTTCATCCAATGCTTGAGGATGAAGATTTACCAGTCCCAATTCTCGCTCCTGACCCTCTTTCTCTTCAAGGAAAGATTCTGCTTGTTCTTGATCAAGATGGAGAGATGGGCGATTTCCCAACACAATCAGAACTTGCGAAACGCCTCGATAAGTCTCAACAATTGATCTCTCATCATCTTCGCACTCTTGAAAAGTATGGGTTGATTGAAGGTCGGCGAATGGGAATGAGAAACCGATACAAACTCACGAAGGAAGCAATGTTCCTTCTCGAAACAAATGAAGCGTTTTTACGCAACGAGTTGACCTTCTGAAATCCCTTTGCTGGGGTGGATTGAAGAAGGAAAGCAGTAACGCAGGTTTGTCTAAGGAGTGATGGTGATGTCGGACGAGCGTAAAACAACCGATGAAGTTGCATGGCAACAAGCATGGGATGACGCGAAGGTCTTCATTGCTGAGAATGACACCTCTAAACCAAAATTCTACTGCCTTGAAATGTATCCTTATCCTTCTGGAAAGATGCATATGGGTCACGTTCGAAATTACTCAATCGGAGATGCGGTTGCACGATACAAGCGAATGAAAGGATTCAATGTTCTCTATCCAATGGGTTTTGATTCATTTGGAATGCCTGCAGAAAATGCAGCCATCGCTGAAGGTGGTCATCCTCATGATATTACCGAACGAAATATGGCTTCGATTACAGAACAAATCAAGCGAATGGGATTCTCGTATGATTGGAATCGTATGCTGAAGAGTCATGACCCGAATTACTACAAATGGAATCAACTGTTCTTTACTCGCTTCTTCAAGTCTGGACTTGCCTATCGAGAACACGCTCCAGTGAACTGGTGCGATTCCTGTTCAACTGTTCTGGCAAATGAACAAGTCAAAGCTGGAAGATGTTGGCGATGTAACGGGCCTGTCCGCCAAAAGGACATGAGTCAGTGGTTCATCGACATCACAAAGTATGCTCAAGAACTTCTTGATGGATTGAAAACAATCGATTTCCCAGACAGTGTTCGATCGATGCAAGAAGACTGGCTTGGACGCTCTGAAGGAGTTGAGATCGAATTTGGAATCGAAGGTTCGGATGAAATAATCCGCGTCTTTACAACTCGGCCAGATACGTTGTTTGGTGTGACATTCATCACACTCGCTCCCGAACACCCGCTCGCTGAAGAACTTGTCAAAGGGACGGATTATGAAGCAGATTGGAAAGCGATGTATGATGTCTATGCAAACATGAGTGAGTTCGATCGAATCAAAAATCTCAACAAGAAGGAAGGTGTTTCTCTTGGTAGATTCGCAATCCACCCATTAACTGGTGAACGTATTCCGATCTGGGCTGGTAACTTCGTTCTCGCTTCGTATGGAACAGGTGCTGTCATGGCAGTTCCTGGTCATGATGAGCGCGACTTTGATTTCGCTCAAACCTATGGCTTACCGATTCGAAGAGTCCTCGTCGAAAAGGAAGATGATGATGCTTCAGAAGAACTCAAGAAAGCATTTACTGATGATGGTTTCATGGTGAACTCAACTTCAGATGGCTTTGATGGTCGCTACGGCGATGATGCAAGAGATGCTGTTGCAAGCGCTCTTGAGTCGATGGAGAAGGGAGATCGAAGAGTCAATTGGAAGATTCGCCCATGGCTTATCTCAAGACAACGTTACTGGGGAACACCAATCCCAATTATTCACTGCGAAGACTGTGGAGCAGTCCCTGTGCCAGAAGATCAACTTCCTGTTGAACTTCCTCGAGATGTTGTCTTTGATGGGAAAGGAAATCCGTTGGAAACATCATCTTCCTTCCTCAACACAACGTGTCCTGAATGTGGGAAACCTGCTCAACGCGAGACTGATACAATGGATACCTTTGTCGATTCATCGTGGTACTTCCTACGCTACACTGATGCAACCAATCAAGATTCGTGGTATAGATCAGACATTGCTGATTATTGGATGAATGTTGACTTCTATTGCGGTGGAATTGAACACGCACAAATGCATCTCATCTATGCTCGATTTTACACCAAGGCACTTCGCGACCTTGGATTCCATACCATCGATGAACCATTCAATGAATTGCTCTGCCAAGGAATGGTCAACAAGGGCGCACCATTCTGTGAACCATGTTCCATTACACTCCCAGTCGATCGTGCAGGTTTACCATGCCCACAATGCAACTCTGTATTGACTCAGAGATCTGCAAAGATGAGTAAGTCTCTTGGAAACACGGTTTCACCGGAACAAATGATCGAAGAATATGGTGCAGATACAGTTCGTCTCTTCATTCTCTTTGCAGCAAATCCAACCGCTGGCATGGATTGGTCTGATACTGCCCTTGAAGCAAATCATCGAGTCATGATGCAATTGCAAACAATGCCTGAACAACTCCTTTCTTGGAACGGTCCTGCAAGCGATATCGATGCGTGGATGATGGCAAGATTACGACAACGTGTACAACAATGGATCGATTCGATGGATCGATTCGACTTGAGAAGAGCCGTTGAATGCTCTCATTATGAGATGGTCAAGGACATCAACTGGTACATTCGTCGAGGTGGCGGCAATGTCAAAGTTGGCCGTGAAGTTCTCGAGGCTTGGACGCATATGATTGCAGTTGCAACACCTCACCTTGCTGAAGACTGGTGGTCCTATTTGGGAGGAGATGGTCTTCTCGCTGCTCATACGTTCGCAGAGATGGCTCCATGTTCACTTGAAGATCAAGAACTTCTTGACGGTGAAACGCTCCTCCGTGACCTCCTCGAACAAGCACGTAAGGTTCGCAGCGTTGCGGAACGTCATCTCGATGGAGAAGCAACATCACTCACCATTGTGACAGCAGCACCATGGCGTTATGAGATGGCTGAAATGGCACTCAAACATCTTGCTGAAGGAAACAATG
>DAKQ01000097.1:0-7587 GCA_002496635.1 Euryarchaeota archaeon UBA82
AATTGGCCACCACTGTCTTTGGAAGACTTGACAACTTGTCCACCGGAACATGTTCCAATGGTTTCAGCACCAGTAAGGTCTGTTGCTGTCATGAGAATATTGTTGTAAGAAGAAAAGATGTTGACGATTGCTCTACGAGACATCAAGCCTCACCCCCGTCTTCAACTTCTGCTTCTGCACTTGGTGCAACTTCAGCAGCTTCGTTAACTTCATCAGCAAATGGTTTTGTTGCTTCTGGATCAACTTCTTCTTCGGCGTACTCAGCCATTTCCTTTCGTCCCTCAATCGCCTTTCTGATTTCGTGTTCTGGGTTGTTGAGGTCGCTGGAAGGATGATACTGAATGATTTCTTCCTCGTCACGGTTAACTGGGTAGGAAGGAATTGTAACCTTTTGGTCACCAATACAAATGTGGCCATGGGTGACGAGTTGACGCGCTTGCTTGAGAGAGCATGCAAGTCCGTTGCGGTAGACCATTGCTTGGAGACGTCGGTTGAGGATGTCTTCAGCATTGAGAGAAAGAATGTCGTCAAGAATTGCTTCCTTGCTGATGAGCCCTTTGAGATGGAGTGAACGAAGAAGATCGTTCTTCTCTCGCATTCCATGTCCTTCAGAGGTGTCGAGTGTTCCGATCAAACGCATAGCTTGTCGTCGATGACGGCGAAGTTGGGACTTTGCCTTCCAGATTTCACGCATGTTTTTCAAGCCGTGATTTGCTTGGATGAGGTGCTCTTCTTCGATTCGAGCCTTCTTCCAAGGATGTGGAGGAGTATCGAATTTTGGTCTTGAAAACTTTGGTTCACCCATGCTAAATCACTCCTCATTCCTTCTTTCGGCTTACACCGAGTGTAAGGCCACCACGACCGTTGCTTCGTCCGCGTTGGCCACGGACCTTGTTACCGCTAGCGTGGCGAACACCACGGTAGCACTTCATGGTACGAAGACGGTTGATGTCTTCTTGGAGTGTGAGTTTGACTTCTTGGCCGGTCAAGTGCATGTCGTTGCCGGTTTCGATGTCAGCAGCACGGTTAACCATCCAGTATGGAACAGTATTAACGAAGTCTTCGATGGCAAGGCGAAGAGTTTCTTGTTGTTCCACTGTGAGATGTCCTGCCATTCGAGCAGGATCGAAACCAGTTGTGTTGCAGATTTGAATAGCGCTTCGTACACCGATTCCTTTGACAGAGGTGAGGGCTGAGGACAGCGGTTTTAGACCATCCATATCGGTATCTGCCATACGGAGAATGTATGAGAAATCATCTCCTAGTTCTTCATCCTTTGATTTTACCATTGAAGTTCACCTGTACGATGCGACATGATGTCAAGCAGTTTTCCGACCAACAACCCCTATATCAAGACCGCGATGCAGGTGTCCGATTTCATGGCTCAGATTTTTTCTCAATCTGGACACAAAAAAGGAGATGGTTTGAGCCTGTATGTTTGGTCAAAAACGCCTTCCTTCGTCCTTGCCTTCTTTTCAATTGACGGTCAATATTACCTTGTAATTTTGGTTGAATAGACGCATCTAGGCTCATTCGAATGGTCATTGCGGAGATGTCATTTTCCAGTGCCGTCGATACAACTTCATCGATGTTTTCTTCATCAAGGGGTTTGTCAAGAATTTCAACAACTCTACCTGTTGCTTGTACGAAGGGGTGATGAGGGTCTTTCAATGGCTCATTGTGATGAATACGCGGTCTTCGTGGCGAAGAGTCTGCCCAACGCACATCATCTGCAGTCGACAATTGTTCAGAAATCCAAGCATCGGCAAGACCGGATTCAACAAGTGCAGCATCGAGAATTGTAACCCATTCGTTGCGTCGAGCAGTGAGTAGAGAGTGACGGTCAGTCGTTGACATAGACTCTCCTTCTTCGATCACTGAATTTGGAGCGCCAAAGGTTGGGGCAAGACGAATAAAACGCTTGCTGATGTCCGGTGTTGAGACGTTGCCTAGCCACAGTTCCAGTCGATCAACACGGCCTCCTCCTCTCGACATCCATGTCCATGTTCGCTCAATACCTGGCCAAACCTCTTCGACGAGAGATTCAACTTCCTGTCGTCGCTCATCGGTTAATCGAGGCGAGAGGTCGAGAACGATGGACGGTCCCCGCGTTGATTCGGCAAGATATGGTTTCCACGCTTGGAAAACGCTTGGTAGATTTGGTTGCATTTCATCCAGCCCATGTGTACGTGAATTCCTTGGCCGAGCAGGGTCAAGATGAAGGAACGAAATGCCGCCCATTGCTTCGATATCAACAGATTGAATGGCATCTTCGCTTGCTGTACCATCTCCTGCAAGAACTGCTGATCGGCGATGCCAGCCCTGATCGTATGTGTGAAATCGTTTTGCGATTGTATTCATATTCAAACAACTTGCAATTGCCCGATTTCGATCTAATTCAATCCCAAGCGCAGGCATTTTGAGTTGAGAGGCATACGCGGCTAATTGTATGCCTGAACCACATGCACAATCGAGAAGAACGCCACGTGGAAGAGTGAATTCAGCAACGGATTTCGCTCGAACCATTGCCACTTGCCACGGGGTAGCAAGGGGTTTTCCTTCACTTGCATGATAGAAGGCAAGATCACTCATTGTTGCATCAGCAACTGGCGAATGAATCGCTTCTTGTTGTGAGGGAACAAGGACTTCCATGTAGCCCACCTAGTTGGTAATGTCCGATCTTGAGAGGATGCTCTCGAAAGGAATTCCTGCCTCTGCAAAGGCTTCGACACCACCTTCTTCTCTGTCGAGAATACTGATGACGGCAATGACCCTGCATGATGTGTTTTCATGAATTCTTTCAACCGCTTTAATCGAAGACCCGCCTGTTGTTGTCACGTCTTCGAGGATGACGACATTTCCTCCTTTTGCAATTGATGCCCCTTCAATACCAGGGGGATTGTTCGTCTTTCTGCCGCCTCTTCCCTTTGGGGATTTTCGTACCATGAATCCTTTACGCTTCTCGCTTTCAGAACCTGTGATAACGATAGCTGTCAACGGTACTGCCCCCAATTCAAGACCGCCTACAAAGACAGGGTCAAGATCATTGAGACGATGATTAAACAGCGTTGAGAGGAGTTTCGCCGACTCGGTATGCATCATCACTGGCTTCATGTCGAAGAACCAACGTGAATTGCGCCCAGATGCAAGTGTAAAGGCATCATCAGAACCACCATCGAGGAAAGCAAGTTCTCGAACCAATTCCACCAAGCGCTCCCATTCAGGCATAGATTTCAGTGAAGGATGAACGCTCATGGTTCAATCGTGGTGCATCTACCGCATGAATGTTCGGCTTGCGTTGAAGCAAAATCGTCTTCCGATTGCATCATAAAGTCTCGACATTGAAGGGATGTTTGGGGGTCGTAAGTTGGGAGAAGAAACTCGAGCAACGGCGACTCTTGACCCATTGATTGGAGTCGATGTTGCCCGTCTCGAGATGGAAATGGAGCAATATCAAAACCTATTGGATGAAAATGCCGACTATGCCTACAGAATAGCAGAAGAGGCAAGGCAACAAAATCTTGACCCCAAACCATTTGTTGAAATTCCAAGAGCGAGTGACCTTGCAAGTAGAACAGAGAAGTTGCTCATTGAGCATCTTGAATCCTATCCTGTCGCTGATGATATTCGAGAAATGCTTGCTGAGCATGACCGTGAAACAACATCGATCATCATGGCTCAGCGTGTTGCAAAGGGATTTCGTGAACAAGGATATGACATGGTCAAATCGATTGATGTAGGACTGCGAGTGGGTCTTGCAATCCTGACAGAGGCGGTTTTGGTCGCACCACTTGAAGGAATCAGTGAAGTTCGATTGTTGAACAATTTAGATGGCTCCCCTTTCGTTTCAGTTCACTTCGCCGGACCGATTCGTGCGGCAGGAGGTACTGCGCAAGCTCTTGCTGTACTCATTGCCGACATGATTCGTCGAGAACTTAAGGTCGGACCTTACATTCCAAGCGATGGAGAAGTTGAGCGTGTTAAGGAAGAATTCGGCCTGTATCGAGGCAATCTACAGTATCGTCCTTCTCCTAAAGAAATTGAAGAAATCGTTCGTGCCTGTCCGGTGATGATTAACGGAGAATCGACAGAATCAATCGAATGTGCTGGCTATGGGCGTGTTCGAAACATCGACGAAGCGAGAATACGCGGTGGTGTTCTACTTGTTATCGGAGAAGGTATGTGTCTCAAAGCGCCTAAAATTCGGAAACATACCGAGCGACTAAAGGTACCTGGGTGGGATTTTATCTCTAAATTCGCTTCCAAAGGTAAAGACTCGGAGGGTTCAGAAGATCCTGATGCATTCAAGAGTCGTAAAGTAAAACCCATTGACAAATTCATGAAAGATATCATCGCTGGAAGGCCGATATTTGGTGGTCCCCAGCAGCCGGGTGGTTTCAGACTTCGATACGGCAGAGGCAGACCTTCAGGGCTCGCTGCTGCTTCTCTAAATCCTGCTTCAATGCTCGTTCTTGACGACTTCATTACCGTTGGAACACAAATGAAAATTGAACGCCCAGGAAAAGCGTGTGCAGTAACTCCAAGTCATGATTCTGAAGGCCCGTATGTTGTTCTCTCCTCTGGTCAATTCTTACGTGTTGACGAGGCGAGCATTATGCAAAAAATCCACCCAGACATTCGCTCGATTTGGGATAACGGGGAAATCGTCATCGGATATGGAGAATTCATGGAGAACAACAAGAATTTGGTTCCCGCCGGATACACAACCGACTGGTGGGCGAGCGACCTTATCGATGCACTACGCACCTCTGATGATGTTGAGGATTTTATCAAAATCTGTGATTGTAGCGCTGATGCTCCGCAAGGTATTCCGGGATTATCAACAAATGAGGATGGTTTTGAGCAGTTCCATACTCGTCGACGATGGCATAGATTCCTGTCGCGAATGACTGTGGATTGGGACCAGGCATCTGCGGTTGCAGAACGATGGCGAACGTCCATGCCACCACCCCACAACCCTTGGTTCCTCGACCTTCCTCTCGAATGGGTTCCAAGTGTCCTCAAAGCACTGCAAAAAGGAAAGGTTGAAGCTGCTGGGAAAATGCCTGATTCAACCCATGAGCATCCCTTCAGTGCTTCCAAATGGTTGCGTTTTACTGGAGCCGCTTCTGGATGGAATCCTTCCGAGATGGACAAGTTGCAACCCGAGGAAATCCCTCGTGTTTCTGAACTGAAACCCATAGGATATGATCTACTTCCCGAAGAAGCAATTTTCAAAGATTCACTACCTGAAGCATGGACATTTATGCAACACGGTCTCCTCAAAGGAACATTGCTTCTTCTTGGAATACCTCATCATCATGAAGGTGATGATATCGTTGCCACAGGTGGGTGGCAGGCCATGCTCAATGGATTTGGTTTTACGACCCGTAAATCTGAAATTCATCAACTCATTGACCTTGGAATCGCTGTTGATCAACGAATTCTAGAACTTCGAGATTGCAATACAGTACTTCGTGCTGAACGTGCTCGATTATTCGCCCTCGAGAAAGAGCGTTCGACCGTTCGGATTGCAGCTGAAACCGAAGCACGTCAACGTGGCCTGGGCATTTCAGAAACAGATCAAGTCGGAAAGGAAGCTGCCGAATCTGTTCCTGATGAAGGACCGGAAAATGCATCTCGATACAAGACCTCTCAGCGTTTACAAGATGACCATGATGTGGATGGTATCCTCCCTCTGATTCGTGAATCTTCGACTCTTCGCTGGGAACATGCCGCTCCACAACGCATTGGTTGCAGAATGGGTAGGCCTGAAAAATCAGCTCCTCGTGAAATGTCTCCTCGTTCTCATACGCTCTTCCCAATCGCATTGGAAGGTGGAAATCAACGCCTTATTGCAAATGCTGCCGGTAAAGGTTCGATTCGTGTTCAGATGGGCAAGCGTTTTTGCTCCAAGTGTGGAAAGGATTCTCCGTTCGTCACCTGCCATCACCGCGTAGTTGACCAAGATGGATTGCCGAAGATTGGAGAGACCTGTGGGGGGCGAACCGACATGCGCGAGTCGACCAGCAAGAGTCGTCGCAGAGGCGAGATGCAGAGCGTTCCAATCGAATCTATTCTCGAAGATGCTCAACTTCGTATCGGCATGACTCGATTGCCTCAACAAGTCAAATGTGTGAAGGAACTCAAAAGTAAGAATCAGACTCCAGAAGCCATCGAAAAGGGGCTTCTTCGAGCGAAATACAATCTTCCTGTGTTCCGAGATGGAACCATACGATTCGATATGAGCGATGTCCCTGTCACACATTTCACGCCCAAAGAAATCGATGTTGATTGGACGCGTCTCCATGCTCTTGGCTATACTCATGATTGGGAAGGAAATCCACTTGAACGAGACGATCAGATGTTGGAATTATTCCCTCAAGATTTCATTGTTGCCCGGAATGCAGCCGACTATTTTGTCCGCACAGCCCAGTTTGTTGATGATGTCTTAGTCAAGTATTACAAGATGGATCCGTACTATAATGCAACCACGAAAGATGATCTTGTTGGCCAACTCATTTGCGCTCTAGCTCCACACACCTCTGGGGGGGTTCTCTCTCGAATTATTGGTTGGGCGGATTGTTCAGGCGGATATGCTCATCCATTATTTCATGCTGCAAAGCGCCGTAATTGCGATGGTGATGAAGATGCGATTATGTTACTGATGGATGGTTTATTGAACTTTAGTCGTGAGATCTTGCCTGCAAATCGTGGCGGTCAAATGGATGCTCCGCTTGTATTGACGACACGCCTCAATCCAACTGAAATCGACAAGGAAGCGCTGAATGTTGATGCTGCTTGGTTCTATGAACGTCAATTCTATGAAGCAACATTGAATCAACCTCATCCAAAAGACATCGCTGATAGCATGGACTTTGTTGAGCGCCGTCTCGGTACTGTTGCTGCTGTTCGTGGTTATGGATATACGCATGATTGTGAACGCATGGATGAAGGACCAGAACTTTCAGCTTACAAGACATTAGCCACCATGATCGACAAGATGAATGGACAACTGAATTTATGCCAGCGTTTACGAGCAATCAATGCCAGAACTGTTGCATCATCTGTTATTCGATCTCACTTCCTTCCCGATTTACGTGGTAATCTCAACGCTTACGGGCGACAAAAGATTCGATGTTTGAAATGCGGAAATTCTTACAGACGAATGCCTCTTGCTGGCCATTGCATTCAACCTGAGAAAGTTGGTGGGCGCGGATTGTCCGCCCATGGTGTTGCTCGAAGCGAGGGGGGTCAATGCAATGGAAAACTCGCCCTAACAGTTTCTGAAGGAGCGGTGCGCAAGTACATCGAAGTGACAAAGCACGTCATGGATACATACGGAGTCGATACCTACACTCGTCAAAATATGGAATGGCTTGCAGGCAGTGTTGAATCACTGTTCAGCAATGACCGAGCAAAACAAATGTCACTCTCGGATTTCCTGTGATCATTACGTAATTGGATCTCTCCATGGTGAATCGTTTGCTTCATCCGCTTCAGGCATACCGACTTGAGTTCGTTTGAACTCACGTGGCTTGTCATCTTTCGTTACCGTTGATTTTTCATTGCTGTATTTTGAAACAA
>DAKQ01000097.1:7961-10102 GCA_002496635.1 Euryarchaeota archaeon UBA82
AGATGCCCCCAAATTGCTATCGGAGCAAAGGGTGCTACGTCAAGTGTTTGAGTAGCAAGGATGTTGTCACCAATGGTTGTTTCAAGCGTGTATTCTCCAGGGGGTAACTCCGCTTCTATGGAAGCAAATTCATTGGTTTGTCCGCTCCATGAAAGGACGGTTTTACCATCTTCATCAACAAGTTTCCATGATACTTCTTCGATTCTTGAAGCATCATCGACATGAACAAATTCAGATTGAATCTCTATTGGAAGATCTGCTTCGCTTCCGAAGACCGGTTGAAGAGAGACTTCTCTGTTTGCTTGGAACTCATGGTCAGCATCGTTGAGTTCTTGAGAAGCAACATTGTTTGATACGTTTGCCCATATGAGGTTGATGATAAGAAACGCAAAAGCCCACATGCCATAATTGATAATTTTACGGGCCTCCATACTTTCTTGGTCTCAATCATAGTTTATGAGATGGTGTCCTACCCCCAACCGAATCATTGCCTCTTTCATCCATTGTAATTTGTCTAATTTCGCAACAGGATTCGTTGCACCGGACCACATCCCGACCTCTTTGGTAGAAAACCCAAGACATTCAACATGCATAAGATCGAGTCCCATTGAATGCAGAAAACAAAGGGCACGATCTCCGTCAGTAAATCCCCCTGGATTATGGATTCCCGAAAATGATGTTCTCGTTTGATGTGTCAAAGTAAGCGTTGGAACGGATTTCATAGACGCCCATTTTGTGCATAATTCATTCCACGTTTCCAAATTGTCACCATGTGCATGCAAGATGATGTGAACTGAAGATTCGGCTGCTTGCTGAAGATGCTCAGCTCCATCACCATCACTCACAACGCAGAGTACCTTGGAGAGATCGTCGACTGCCCCCACAGCCCCATCTGCGGCAATAAAACGGGCTTCTGTACCGAATTCAGCAGTTTGAATCGTTTTCGAACCAGCTCCAATAACATACACTTTTTCTGCAGCATGCAAACGTTCTCGAAGAGACATTGTTGCTTGATAGCGTTGTTCAATACTCCATTCTTCTCGGCCGAATGGTAGAGGTTTGGAAAACAAATATTCCATTTGTTTCGCAGACTCTTCATCGTTTTGAAGTGCATACCCAAATACTTCACGAACCTCATCCTGCAACGCAACAAGTGGTTCTAACGCATCGTTGAACACGTCTGTGCCTGCGAGAGCATGTTGAAGAAAGGTTTGGATTGTCAAGTTCATATGGTATCGGGTTCATTCGTCTGATGTGCCCCGACCAAACAGTCAACCAATCGTCACTGATGAAGTGACGCTTGCGCGCTATCCGTTCTTGCCTCAAGCAAGTGGTTGGATTCAACAAATGGCCGCTAAGCACAATATTTCGTTGGATGATTTAATCGATGGCCCGCTTATGGAATCAGCCCGTAAGCGAGCCCGTATTCGATTGGTCGATACCGTTCAATCAAAGGAAGGTGTTGAATTGAGTGGTGGCGACATCCATACTGAGGAAGGTCGATTGATTGAAGCATTCTCCTTCTATTACGCCCGACTTGTGATATGTGCTTCCGAAGACGAGCGTCTTCTCGCTCGCTGGGCTCAGGCTGAAGCTGCACGAGCAGAACATCTTCTGATCAGAGATGCTGCTAACCTTGAACCAATTGCACGCACATATATTTCCGTACTTGAGAAAGTTGAGAGTGGAAATGCATTTCGTCGCAGCGCTGCTTCTTCCGATATTCAAGCACTTCGACAAACCAAGGATGGATTAGAATGGAGCCTTGGTCTTTCAGATTTTATCGAGGTATGTCCCCGTATCACTGGAAACCGTTGGAGGCTTCCAAATTGCGATGTTGAGAAGGGGATTGTCCGTCTCCATAACGAGGTCAAATACAGTTCAACTGCAAAACTGGCACGACTTTTGCGAGAACACATCAAATCGGATGTGGAACGAGAAGGAATTGAAAAAATGGCCGAGGTAACCACCGATTTAGCCATTCGATTGGCTGAACCTGTTGGAATGGTTCGTAATCTTCTCAATCAGAAAACAAGCGAAGCGATTGCATTGGTTGGGGCAGAGGAAGAAGATTGGCCACCGTGTATGAGAAAGGCTGTTGCAGACCTTTCAGCAGGCGTCAACCTCAATCACTTTGGTCG
>DAKQ01000160.1 GCA_002496635.1 Euryarchaeota archaeon UBA82
TCCAACCAGATAGGCAAGGAGCAGATGGAGAATGGTACTGGGCTGTAGGTGCTTTTATTCCTGATGAAAGTGGTACGCACACCATAACAAACTCTGCAGAGAATGGAGAAAAAATTTGGATCATTGATGAAACTCAAATTGGAGAAGATTCTGATTCATTCCTTATTTTCAATGGCGGATGTATGGGAGTTCTCTGTGGAGGATGTCTTCTACCAATCGCGCTTATTGTTTGGTTTTCGAATCGCAGAAAAGGAAATCAAGCTAAATTGATGATGCAAACAAAAGATGGGCGTTTGGTTCCAATTGCTCCAGCCTCCAATCTTTCACAACAACAAAGAGTACCCACGACAGATGAAATATGGAGAAGTGTTCATGGGGGAGAAATCCTCGACCTGACAATTCCGCCTGCAGAAATTGAAGAAGAAGTTCCTCCACCTTTTGCAGATCGGCCTGATAGAAATTATGAACCAGAAAAAATACTGGATGAGGTTGGAGATTTAACTCCTGTTGAAATATCATTACCAGAAGAAGGGGTGGAAGAAAAGGTCTCCACCTGGAAATCATGGGATGAAGGTTAATCCAGACGAGGATTCATAGGGGGCCGATGGCTAGTTAACGTCGGGTTGTCAAGTGGTTACCGATTTCGACACCGCAATTTCGATACTTGAGAACGGTACACGTAGGGAAATTCTCAAGCATTTAGTTCGAGAAGCGCACTACCCATTACAGCTCGCTGAGTTGCTTGATGTTTCGCAACAGGCAATTATGAAGCATCTGAAAGTTCTCGAAGAATCTGGTTTTGTTACCAGTGAAAAAGTCCCCAGTGAAAAAGGCGGACCTCCCAAACGCATCTATGCAATTACACAATCTTTCTCTCTTCGACTCGATCTTGGCCCTGATTTATTTCGAGCCGAACATAGGCAACTCCCTTCTGGAGGTCCTGCAAGATTATCCAACCAACTACCTGAAGATGTTTTGAACGTTGCAGAGAGAGTTGGGAGTCGTCGGCGGTTACCCATGGCAGAAGCACTTTCAATGCTGTCCGAGTTGAGTGAAGAATTAGATCGGTTGGATGCTGAAAGAGACGCTCTAATTGCCTTACACCAGCAAATTAAACGAAAAGCTAGTCGTGCTGTTGATGATACATTTGAAATCTATGAGGAACGCCAACTTGCACATGTTTTGCTAGAAGCACCACGGAGACCTGTGGACCTGGATTTATTCTGTGCTGGACTTCAGATTCAGCCACAACGGGCCGAAGAGATGATGGACACTCTTCGTGGTGTTATGATGCGACAGATTGGAGCCGAAGCGGGAACAATCATCGCCGCTAAGGACGACAGGTTGTTGCCTTGGTGGCTGGCGAAATCTGATTCGAACTAATATTAGAATCGAATCTCATCATCCAAGTTCGACATCATGCTCGATTGAGCATCAACACGTGCTAATGCTTCCCTGCGTCGTCCAACCATGACAAGGCCAGCTACAGTCATCAAAGCGACGGTTAGAAGCAGAATCATAGTTGGAACTGACCATGTGCCTGCTGCTTCCTTAGCTACGTCGAACCATCCATTTGTACTAGATAGGGTTCCGAGGTCTTTGTCATTGTTCGCTTCATTAGCTTCTATGATCAAATTTCCTGGATCCACAATCACTACAACATCATGATTCCCTGCAGTAACAGGGTACAGCAATGTGATTTCGACGTCTTCGGAAGTTCCACTGTCATCGGGAGGCATTAGGGCGCCGATTACTTGGCGATATGCGACATTCTCTTCGGAACAGATATTCTTGCGAAGGTTTTCTTCTGTCTCATCTTCACAAAGAACGATGTTGATATCAGTTGCATGGACGTTGCCACGGTTAGCGATAGTCACTGTTACTGGAATCATCTCTCCTACATCTGCAGATTCCTCTGAAGCCACGACATTGACAATTTCCAAATCTGGTGCGCGCAATCGAATCCGGAGAACCTGTTCATTGGTATCACATGGATACACGTTATCGAGTACTCCATCGTTGTCTGCATCAATTGTGCAACTGTCAACCCAAGATGCTGTTTCGTCGGTGTCGCCACCAGGTGATGATCCATAGTTAGACAGCACTTTGATGCCAATTTCTCGATTTGCTAGAGTTGCAGATGGGCTGATGTCAATAATGACCATGACTTGTACTGTTGTGTAAGCCTCCATTTCTGCTAGACTCCAAATCCCGCCATCTTCATGGAATGCACAACCATGTGCTGGAGCCGACTCGCCTACTCCCAATACGGTGCAAGGGATTTCCTTAGGCAATTCTGTGTCGAAATCTTCGACCATTGCAAACTCTATGTTCCAAGATGTGAGCGAACCCATAGATGGTTCCTCACTCCACTCACTACCGCTCTTAGTGTGGTTGTGCAGTGTTGGTATGTCCGGTACATTTCCATTGTTTGTTACATTGACTAGATAGCGAACTGTTCGACCTGGGGCTGTTGTCTTCACTTGGCTCTCAACCGTTTCGTCTAGCCAAATCTGCATATCATGGAATTGGTTTACACTGATATCAAATGCAATGGCGTCTCTCTCATCGGTGCCGTCGAAATATTCTTCACTGTAAGTCTTAATCACGACTCG
>DAKQ01000111.1:0-6917 GCA_002496635.1 Euryarchaeota archaeon UBA82
ATTCGCTTCTTCCTTTAATTCCCTGAGAACAGCATCTTGAGGTCGTTCTCCTTGGTCAACGAATCCTCCTGGAAGAACCCAAGAGCCAGCAGATGGAGGGAACTTTCTCTGAACCAATAAGATATCATCGCCTCTTCGAACACACGCATCAACAGCAAGCGCAGGATTGAGATAGCCCAGACATGCGTCGCATTGCGTCATTTCACTCACCAAATCTACGCTTTCTCATCTGGTATGTTTGTACTGCTTTCAACAAATCTTTCTTCTTGAACGATGGCCAAAACACATCGGTAAAGTACAATTCTGAATAAGCCATCTGCCAGAGAAGGAAGTTACTAATTCGCTCTTCTCCACTTGTTCGAATGACCAAATCAGGGTCAGGCATCTCTGCAGTGTAGAGGTGTTCTGAAACTGTTTCTTGTGTAATCGATTCAAGAGGAAGGTCTCCATTAGCATGGAGTTCTGCAATGTTCTGAATGGCTCGTATCATTTCTTCACGAGCACCATAAGCGAGACATACTGTAAACACAAAGTCTCCGTAATCCTTCGTTTCTGATTCAGCATAATCAATTGCATCATTAACATCCTTTGGAAGAAGATCTCGATGTCCAATAATTTGAACACGGACATTATTTTCATGAATTCTCGGATCATCTGCTATCGACTTGAGCCCATCGATGTAGAGTTTGAACAATGTTTTCAATTCCTTTTCAGGACGATTAAGATTCTCTGTGGATAATGCATAGACGGTAAACCAAGGTATTCCAAGTTCAAGAACCCAATCAAGGACAGCCTCTAAGCGCTGCTTTCCTATTCGATGGCCGACGTGTGTAGCAAGGTTTGATCTCCAAGCAAATCGTCTGTTACCATCCATGATGATGGCGAGATGCTTTGGTTGAATGGCATGTTCCATGACTTCGCGAAACAGCTTTGCTTCGACCGCTTGGCCGAGAACATCACCCATTTTTTCGCTAATTCCCATGGCCGTCCCGTCTGTTCCAACTCGTTCTCTTCTTTCATTGCATCCCTCTTGTCACAAAGACACATTGAATGCTAAGTTATCCTGTGGCTGGCCATGGAGGAAGCATCATGGTGGCCGCGTGGCCTTGCCCGCGGTTCTATTGACGATGCTCTTTCAAATCAAGAACTTACCACCAAATGGGGTAAATTGTCTTGTTTCGATGTTCGTGAAACAATGAAACCCTCTTGGTGGAATAAGCAAGAAAATGGCTGCTGGGGTTCGTTCTCAAAATTAAAGATTGAATCTGTAAAAGTCATTTATCAACAAGGAAATCACACATTGTTGCAACTTGATGAAGATTATACTGCGTTAGTGTATTCTATTCCAACAAGCGATTCCACTTCCATGCTTGCTCGCAAATCAGCATGGGCTACTGCTCTTGAATCAACATCCATTCTTCTCCCAGTAGCAGGAATGACGATTGAGGGGAATGATGCTGTTGTTGTCTTTCCACGTTTCGACTTGACCTCTGATGCAGATATACAATGGATTTCAACATCACTTGGTCTCGCACAGGCCTCCCTTGAGCCGTTTTCTACTCCGAATGATCAAAATCGTTGGAATCAGCGATTGAAATCTGTAGAAGATGCTTTGCGACCAAACACATTGTGGAGAGCTCCACATACCAAGCACACCGTTGGACTACCAGCACTCCGTATTCATCCATCTTGGGTTGGAATGACGGATGGTGAGATGAAACTCATTCCAATGAATCAACGAGTTAGTGAGCATCTCTTATGCGGCGCAGAGCGCCTTCCTGCTCTTGCTGAACTCATACAAATGGAAGGTCGC
This sequence comes from Euryarchaeota archaeon UBA82, assembly GCA_002496635.1. Taxonomy (GTDB): domain Archaea; phylum Thermoplasmatota; class Poseidoniia; order Poseidoniales; family Poseidoniaceae; genus MGIIa-L2. The sequence continues at coordinate 1,814 of DAKQ01000111.1, forward strand.
TGGGTTGAAATGAATGGCTATTCGAGAACAGATATTGAATCGATGCTAGGGGCTTGGTCCTCGGCAACTCCTTCCTCATGGTCAAATAAAAAAGCGCTATCAACAGTTCTTGGTGGTGCATGGATTTGGCGCTACTATGACGTACTCTTTTCCTATGCTGAAGCAGTACTCTATGACGACAAGAAAGGTCTCGAATCAGCAAAATCATGGTTGAAAGATGTAACACGATTACAAGCACATCTTGGCGTTTTACGCGTATGGAAAAGCGGCGTATGGGTTGGCATTACTACAATGGTTGTCGCTTATTATGGATGGCAAATCGATTCAATGACCCCTTCGTTTGCAATTGGAGTTGCCCTTGCAGGCGCCTTGCTATCATTTGCTTCAAACAGGATGTATTGGTGGAAAGATCCTTCTCCAATCTAGAAAACAAGATTCATCGCTGTTGACGTATTCTTCCATCATAGAAGGATAGGTTGAGTTCCTTAGCAAGTTCCATTGTTCCTAGGATGAGTTCTTCTCTTGCAGAACGTTCTGCAAGTGATGAGGAAACGTTCCAGTAAAGGTTGAGTCCAATATCAATGGATTGAGCTGAGATCGTATTGATGCTGCACCAGGATGAATCTTCCTTTGTCGTTGCTTCATGATTCTGAATGAGTTCAAGTGTACGCTTACAGAAGGATTCAACATCAGTTGGATCTGAATTGATGTCGAGGTGAATCATAGATTGCCAACGTCGCCAACGTCGCTTACCCCAGTTCTCAACAGGTGTGCTGACAAGGTTTGCGTTTGGAATCGTGATGATGGTATCAACTGAGGTACGAACAAGTGTAGTTCGAAGATTGATTTCAATGACTTCACCTTCCGAGGAGCCGATGATGACCCAATCTCCAACCTTGAATGGACGGTCTAGTAGAACAGTAATTGCTCCAAAGAAATTCGAGATTGTGTCCTTTGCTGCAAGAGCCAAAGCCAATCCAGTAATACCCAATCCTGCAAGGAGTGACGTCAATTGGAAGCCAAGAGCATCGGCGATAAAGATTGAACCAACAAAAACTATGACAAAGCGGAGAGTGCTTTCTAATGCAGATATAAGGGTCTTTTCTGTTCCATCAAGTTCGCCGTCTTTATCGAAGAATTTCACCACATCATAGACGAGAGAGACCAAGCGGAATGCCCAAACAACGACAAAGAACACGAGCAAGAATTGCAATACGTCTGGAAGATATTCAAGCCAAGACGGGATCACAATGTTTGCATTATCGGAACGTTCGTCCCATAGAATTGAACAGAAGATAAATGCAAATACGGATGCTGCTGCGGTTCCGAGTGCAGCATCACCCTTCTTGACAGCCTTTTTTCGTATTTCATCGTTTGAAATTATGACACTTACAAAGCGATGTGAAAGTGTACTGACGAGGTATCGGACGATGAATGAGGCGATAAGAATTGACGCTAAAACGATGAGTGTCGATTCTGAAAAGCCCCATAAATCGCCGCTCGTATATGTGAGATTATCATACAGGCCCATGTCCTTTCCTGTGTCCTCATCTTCAAGTTCTTTTCCCTCATATTCCAAATCGGAGATTCGACGGTTTCAAGTGTGGGGAGCAACTGGGTTGATTTGATAGCATGAGATTTGAAAAGGCAACTCGTCAAACAAGCGTCGTCGCATTGAGTCTGATGATTCTACCATTACTTCTCTCAATGTTTTCTCCAGTCATGGCTTCGACTGTGAATGTTCAACAAGAAGCAACAGGAGATACTCCTGAAGATATATGGTCAGAGGACTACATCAATGATATCTTTCCTTGGGCATCCGCTAACGATCGTATTCTTCAGTTTAAGGAATATCACAGTTATGAGACAATGAAGTTGCGTATGGTACAACTGGCTGAGCAAAATCCGGACATTTTTGAATACCATGAAGGCATGAATGGAGGCGTCAATGCTCGTGGTGAAACCGTCACTGCAAACGCTTACGAAGGCTGGTATTACGGCCATTCTTCACCTTGGTTGAAAATTACTGGTGACGTACAGGGCGGAGAATACAATGAATTCGTCGGGGATAACGGAAACTATGCTGACCGCTATGATGTTATGATTGTAGGAAATCACCACGCAAGAGAGTGGATGTCCTACACCGTTGCAGTCATGCAAATGGAAGTCATTGCATTCTCATACAACAACATTGGTTACGATAATGATGGAGATGGCTTGGTTGATGAAGATCCATGGGGAGACGCAAACAACGATGGGATTCTTGACGATGATGGAGATTGTCTCGCACTTGCCCCAGAACATCAAGATTCAAACGGTGATGGTACTGCTTGCGGACCTGGAGATCATGGTGTTGACGAGGATTACTCTGAACAATTCATTACCGACCTTGTAAACTCTCGAGAAATTTATCTTATTCCAATGCTTAACGTCGATGGAAACATCTACGATCGTGAAGTATTCTGTCCAGCTCCTGCTTGGGAGTCATGCCCGAGTGGTGGATGGAGAAAGAACCTTCGAGACAACACCTTTACTGGTGTAACTCCACTACCTGACCTCCAGGAAAAGGTCGACGAGGATTGTGATGGTGTTGATCTCAATCGAAATTACCAATTCGAATGGGGTGCTCCTCTGGGCGCAACAGGCCCATTGATTCCAGGTACTTGTTCGCCTGCAGAAGGTGAATTAGATGGTTCAAACAACGATGTTTACAATGGACCAGTTGATGATACGGATAACGATGGAGATGGACAAATCAATGAAGATCACGTCGATGGAAAAGACGATGATGCAGACGGTGTAACCGATGAAGATTGGTGGGGTGGTAATTCTGAACCTGAGACCAAGTTTATCCAAGATTTAACTGAGATGAATGACGATGTCGGCGACGGTTCTAGCGAATTCAAAGCAACCTTGACACATCACTCCTACTCAGAACTTATTCTCTATCCTTGGGGTCACTGCACAGGCTGTGAAAGCCCAGATCATGAACAACTGAAGTATCACGGCGCTCAGATGGCAGAAATGACTCAATACACCAACATGCAATCCTCAGATCTTTACCCAACTTCGGGTGATTTCTGTGACTGGCATTACGGTGTCCATGGCTCTTACTGCTACACCTCTGAAATTGGAACAGCCTTCCATCAGCACGAGGATGATATCGATCACATCGCTGTGCGTAATCTTGGAACAGGCTTCTACATGGCCGAAATTGCAGACAGTCCACGTGAGCGTGCAGACCTCGAGATGGGCAATATCTCTCAGCAAAATTATTTGGTCGAAGGAGATAAAGTTGACATTCCAGCAGAAGGCGATATTCCAGTCGATTTGTGTGTTTCAAAGCAGTTCCCTTACAGCGAATCCAAAACCAAGATTCAATGGCGTACTGTCAAGCCAAGCCGCTTGCAAAGTGATTACGGATCACGTGAATGGGCTACTACGCCATGGGAGGCTGTTTCTGTTCAGGTTGTGAGCGATGAATCATGCCCACTGCCAGATGGGAATGGAACAATCTTACGAGGTATGATACCTATTTCAGAAACTGCAACTGGAAAGTTGCACTACAAAGCCACAGTATTCACGCTTGGAGGTTCTGATTTCATTCAATATCCTGCAGATGGTGCTTACTATGAACTGGATTTGACGTATCGTGAAGCGTACGGTTCTCTCTTTGGATCCCTTGTTCTCTTTACGCTTGTAGCAGGGACAATCTGGGGTGGTCTCGGTGTTTGTTTACGAATTATGCTTACTGATCAAGAAGAGAGCGCCTATGTGGCCTCCGCAGTCTTAGAAGCAGAGGCGGTATAGGAGGGGATTTGATGGCAGAAAGTGACCAATTCTCAGGCCGACTCGGCCTTATTTTCGCATCTATTGGTGCAGCTATTGGAACAGGTAACATCTGGCGTTTTCCCCGAATGGTCGGTGCAAACGGCGGAGGGACTTTCCTCATTCCGTGGCTCTTCTTCCTCTTCGTATGGTCGATTCCGCTCGTTATTGCAGAATTCGCTATGGGTAAGCGATCTCGAGTAGGTACTGTTGGTACATTCCGAATCTTTGCTGGTAAGAAATTCGCTTGGATGGGTCTTTGGACTGCTTGGATTTCAACTGCAATTGGATTCTATTATGCAATTGTTGCAGGCTGGTGCTTGAAGTATTTCCAACTTGGTATCTCTGGCGGATTAACTGGAGATGGCGTTGATACAACTGAAGTTTGGAACTCTTTCCTACAATCTCCAATGCAAGTTATTGCATTCCAATTCTTGATTATCGCAATCACATTACTGGCAATTTGGAAGGGTGCAAAGGCAATCGAGAAAGTCAATGTTTTGTTGATGACTTCGCTGTTTGTACTCCTCTTCATGACGCTTGGGCTCTCCCTCTGGATGGATATGTCCGATGGAAGTCTTGATGGTGCACTGTTCATGTTCACCGTCGATCCTGATATGTTGATGGAACCCGAAGTATGGATCAATGGATTATCGCAATCTGCTTGGTCCTGTTCTGCTGGTATGGGTATGTGCATCACTTACGCAGTTTACATGAGAAAAGACGAGGATACTGTTCTCAATGCCTTCACCATGGGATTCGCTAACAACAGCATTTCCATTATCGCAGGTCTTGCAGTTCTCTCCGCTATCTTCGCAGTTAGCGCAGACCCATTGACCACAGTTACGAACGGGTCATCTGCAATCACCTTCCTTGCATTACCTGAAGTGTTTGCTCAAGCACCAGGTGGCGCTGTGGGAGCGTTTGTCATGATGGCAGGATTCTTCCTTGCGTTATCGTTCGCTGCGATTACGTCGATGATTTCTACTGTTGAACTATGTGTTCGAAACTTCGTAGACCATGGATATGACCGACAAAAATCTGTTCTGATTACATCTCTTGCAATCTTCTTCTTCGGTTTGCCTTCCGCACTTATGTGGATTCAACTTGATGCAGGTGGAGTAGCATTCCCAGAATTCCTTGAGGTTCAAGATCACATTTGGGGTTACGGACTCATGTTCAGTGGACTGTTTATTGCATTCTCGATTTGGAAGTATGGCTATGTCAAGTGGAAGAAAGAAGTCGAACTGGGCAAGGCTGCACCCGGACTTTCAGG
>DAKQ01000111.1:7316-7984 GCA_002496635.1 Euryarchaeota archaeon UBA82
TGTCTCTACCTTGCCTTCCCATTCCTGTTCAGTGTCTTGATGTTGTCTTACTTTGGAGATATGATCGCTAACACAGAAGATGTGTGGAATCCAGCGAATCCAAAGGGGCTTGGCATCATCTTGGCGTTCTGGGGAGTTGTGGCTGCTGTTTTCATCGTTCTCAATAAAACATTGATTCAACGACCATTGTATCGAAATGTACCTGAAGGAGCAGATGTAGATATCTCCCAACTACCTGGTGGCGATGATACTTTGATTACTGTTCTTGGTGAGGAAGTTCTCGATGCAGAAATCTCTCCCGAGAGTGCATAATACAATAGAGGTGAAAAGATGGAACCACTCGTTCAGTGGTTATTGGGAGGATTGATTCTCTCCCTCCTTTTCATAGGTATTGCCCGATGGTTTTGGACACGTTATGACAAACCCTCTGAAGAGGCTTTAGAATGGCAAAAAGAACAAGCTGAAAAGCGAAAGGAGCGTAAGGTTTGGGAATCTGTTGAAATGCAGATGAGGAGAGAAGCTGAAGAAGCGGAACAGAAAGCAACATTCCAACAAAAGAGAATCGAAGCATCTACTTCAGGAACGACTCCAGATGCAAAGGTCGTTGCAAAAGCATTCGAATCATTGGGAGGTTCTCCGAAGGCAAAATCCGTAGAAGAGTCTGAAGT
>DAKQ01000077.1 GCA_002496635.1 Euryarchaeota archaeon UBA82
CCGCAGTGACTGTTTCTTGGAAATCGATCGTAAAGGGTGCCGTGTTCTCCAACTCGGTGATTTACGAATTACATGTGCAAGCCCTCCATTTTCAGATGCGAGAGAAATTACGCTCGTTCGTCCAGTTGCAAAATTATCGCTTTCAGATTATGATCTCGATTCAAAAATTATTGAACGGCTTTCTGACCATCATCGCGGGGTATTCATCTGTGGGCGGCCCGGGTCTGGAAAAACGACGCTTGCTCAGGCAATAGCCGAGTATCTTGACCAAGATATTGGTGCAATGGTCAAAACAATGGAGGCGCCACGTGATTTGCAGCTCGCAGATCGCATTACACAATACGCTCCTCTTGAGGGAGATTTAGAGAAAACTGCCGAAATCATATTCCTTGTACGACCCGATTTCGTAATTTTTGATGAAGTTCGAAGAGCCCGTGATTTTGAGATATTTGCCGATGTTCGTCTTGCAGGTGTTGGCTTGCTTGGCGTTACACACGCAAACTCTGCGCTTGAAGCGATTCAGCGACTCATTGGTAAGGTTGAGCTTGGTCTCGTTTCTCAAGTCCTTGATACCGTCTTGCACGTTGAAGCTGGAAAAATACAGCAAGTGCTTGAATTGCGAATGACGGTGAAGCCCCCCTCTGGGATGCAAGAAGAATTGGCACGGCCTGTAATCGAAGTAGTTGAATTCCCGAGCGGTAACGTTACGCATGAGATGTTTGCATTTGGGTCAGAACTTGCTGTTGTTCCTGTAACTGCTAGCAGCCAGCAACGTCCAGTGCAACAACTTGCTCAGAAACAATTGGTTCATACCATCCGTCAATGGGCAGGAGTCAATGTTCGTGTCCGCTTTACGAGTGATGCTTCAGCGACAGTATACGCTCCAAAAAATATGATTTCAACCTTGGTTGGACGAGGAGGAGATAATGTTCGAGCCCTTCAAGACCAACTCGGAGGACTTCGCCTTTCGATTGAATCATTGGATGAAATGCCGGATTCTGAAGAGGTCTCAGACCATCCTATTTGGGATGATGATCAAGATCGTCGGGCGTACCAAAGTAGGGCATATGAGCAACATGGGCGCTCCAAAAAGTCCCGAAAAAGCCGTCGTCGTTGAGAAGGAGACTTCTTGAAGAACGGTGCAACGCACATTACATGGCGCAGCAAGATGATGGTTCAGGTCGCGCCCCTGTCGTCATTGCCCGTCCGACTACATCGGTTACCAGCGGTATTGCTGTAACTCAGAAGCTTGTTGGGGCAGCCGTCGCTTTTGGCGATATCTTGCGGCGAACATTCGGCCCGAATGGTCTGGATAAAATGATGTACAAGACAAATGGTGAGAATGCGATTACCAATGATGGTGCAAAAATTGTTGCGGAATTGCTTGTTAAGCATCCTGCAGCCAAAGCCTTTGTTCAACTTGCTGAGTCTCAGGAAAATGCTTGTGGGGATGGCGTTACTGGGTGTTTGTTGTTTGCCAGTGAACTCATGCGAGAAGCTGGAAGATTGCTTGAACGAGGAATTCATCCTTTGGTTCTTGTAGAAGCCTTCCAACATTCATTAGATGAGGTGCTTAATATTCTAGATGCGCGAACAATGAATCTTTCGGATTCAGAAAATCTCTCTCTTGTTGCCCAAACTGCAATGGTTGGCAAATCTGCTGAATCTGGGGGGATTGAGCTTGCAAGATTGCTTGTCGAAGCAATGGAAACTGTTCGCGAGGCTGGAAAACCTACTCGCGCGGAACACATTCGAATGGTGAAACGGGGCAGGGACAGTCTACAAGAAACCGCTTTGATCAAGGGAATGGTTGTTGAACAGAAATTTGATTCTGAACGCGTCCCACGAATTAAGCAGCAAGCTGGGGTTCTCGCCCTAACTTGTGCATTGTCACTTGAACAATCAAAGAGGGATGCTGAAATTGAAATCGAGCGCCCTGAACAGATGATTGCATTTCTTGATGCAGAAGAAGAAATTTTGACGAAGAAAATTCAGTCCCTTGTCTCATCGGGCGCTAAGGCTATTTTTACATCAAAATCGATTGATGATCGAATCAAACATGCTTGCTTTGATGAAGGGATCCTAGTAGTTGGGATGATGGAAGATGGTGGGATAGAAGACTTGGCTGCGGCAACAAATGCTACGCTCATCAATCATTTGGATGATATCGGTGCTTCCTCACTCGGATCTCTTGATAGTGCTAGAATAGAAGTTTCTGAATGTGAGGATGGGCGACGAACTCGCCTCATTATTGAGGTTGGACACACAGCTGGACTGGTTACCTTAGACGTTGGTGGAGGGCAAGGCGTAGCTACTGAAGAATACATTCGAGCAATGTACGACGGACTTCGTTCTCTTGAGATGGTTATGGGAGATGGGGGGGGCCTTCTTGGCGGAGGCACGTTCCATATTGCAGCAGCACTTCATCTAAGAGAGTTGGCTGAAGCAACAGCAGGGCGTCATCGTCTTGCGATTGAAGCATTTTCTCGTGCCCTCGAAGCAATACCTGTTGCCCTGGCAAGCAATGCTGGAGAAGACCAAATTGATACTCTGCTCAAGTTGAGGGCATCTCACAGAAACGAATCTGTTGATTTTGGCGTATCGAAGGATGGTTCAATTGGAGAAATCAATGGCGTATTGATTCCTGCTACGACAATGTCCCATGCTTTGCAGGCGGCAACTGAAACTGCGTGCGGTCTTCTAAGAGTCGATCAGGTCATCTCTTCGCGTGGTGACTGAGCAAATGCTCTCATCACATGCTTGATAATGTGGACACAATAGAGTCTGATAACGGGTGCTTACATGGACTCGGAAAAACCACGCGCATTATTGAGTGTATGGAACAAAACTGGAATTGTTGAATTTGCCACAGGTCTGGCTAATTTAGGATTTGAAATCATATCAACTGGCGGTACTGCACGCACACTGAAGGCTGCGGGTCTTGAAGTGAAGAGTGTTACAGATGTAACAAAACATCCTGAAATTTTTGACGGTAGAGTCAAGACATTACATCCAGCCATTCATGGCCCCTTGCTCGCACGCATGCAACAAGAGGATGATTGTGAAGGAATGAAAGAGTTGGGATATACGCCAATTACGTTGGTTGCGTGCAACCTTTACCCATTTACCATGGCTGCAGCACAAGAGCCCCCTCTCGTCGACGATTCATTGCTCGAGATGATCGATATTGGAGGTCCGACAATGGTGCGGGCTTCGGCAAAAAATCATGCGAATGTCATCGTCTGCTGCAATCCTAATGAGTACGATTCAATTCTTTCAGACTTGCAAGAGGCTGGTGGAAATCCAAGTGGAGTCCCTATGGAGCGAAGAAAGGCACTTGCATTACAAGCATACGAACATACTGCTTCCTATGATGTTGCGATTGCAAATACACTGCATTCTCGTTGGAATGGTTTGCCTGAGGCGTATGAAGATGTTGGAGAACAAGCAAAACGCCATCATGCAACCCTCCTTGCTTCTGCGAACAAAATGTCGCCCCTGCGCTATGGTGAAAACGCTCACCAAAGCGCCTCTCTTTACGTTTCGAATGCTGCAATAGGCAGTCACTCTACACTCGTAACTGCTCATGTAGAAGGGGGCAAGGCTATGTCATACAATAACTACTCAGATGCTGATGCAACCCTTCGATTATGCCGTTCTCTATCGACGAATGAGTGGCCGAATACACCTCATGCATGTGTTATTGTAAAGCACAACAATCCCTGTGGAGTTGCTCTATCAGAAACACAAGTTGGGTCGTTTAAAGACGCACTTGTGAGTGACCCTGAATCTGCATTCGGTTCCATCATTTGCTTCAATGAAATTGTAACGCTCGAAACAGCACAAGCAATGTCCGACCTCTTTATCGAAGTTCTGATTGCACCGGGATATGCTGATGATGCTAAAGAATACATTTTGAAGAAAGCAAATCGCCGTCTTCTTACGATCGATTCTCCGAATAATCGTCTTGCTCCATTAATGCGTGAACGTGTCCTAAAACCAATTGAGGGTGGATGGATTGTTCAAACCGAAGAACCACCAATTATTGATTGGGCGTCGGCAAAGACCGTTACTAAGAAACAAGTAACTCAATCGGAAATAGATTCGATGAAATTTGCCGTGCGTGTTTGTGAGCAAGTCAAGTCCAATGCAATTGTCATGGTTCAAGGGCTTGCAACGGTTGGTATTGGACCGGGACAAACAAGCCGCGTTGAAGCAGTTCGAATTGCCGCTCGACGTGCGGGCGATAGAGCGAAGAATTCCGTTCTTGCAAGTGATGCTTTTTTCCCATTTGCTGATGGTTTAGAACAGGCAGCATTAGCGGGAGCATCTAGTATTGTTCAACCGGGCGGTTCGATTCGAGATCAGGAAGTTATTGATGCAGCAGATGCATTGGGAATTTCAATGCTCTTTACGGGACACCGCTTATTCCGGCATTGATGTAAACGGCCATTCATCAAACAGAATGCGTCTCATTCATGTACTATTG
>DAKQ01000022.1:0-2373 GCA_002496635.1 Euryarchaeota archaeon UBA82
ACATCAACATTTGATGGCTTATCACTTGCTTGGGCAGTAACGGAGGATGTTTGCAATCGAATTGGAGCCCGTAGCCTCTTTGCAACGCATTATCACCAACTTGTTGGACTTGAATCAGAAATTGATGGCTTAGCCAATGTACATGTCCAAGTGGCACAAAAAGACGGGACGCTTCATTTCCTCCATACTGTTGCAGACGGTCCCTGTGATGAATCGTATGGAATCCAGGTTGCAGCACTTGCAGGTCTACCACGTCCAGTTGTCGAAAGAGCCTCTGATCTTCTTGCCTTCCTCGAACAACAAGCCCAAGGTGCAAAAGCTGGTAGAGATGGAGCTCCTCAGACACGCGAAGCAGGCCAGTCTTCTCTTCTAGGATATTTTGCAGCAGCTGCCATGCAGACAACAGAATCTATTCCAAAAGGCCCTACTCAACTTCAACAATTTGTGTTGGATAAATTACTCGATGTCAATCTTGATGATATGTCTCCTCGTGATGCATACAATCTCTTAGAGGAACTACAAAATCGGTTGGAGGAATAATTCGATGAGCGAACCAAATAGAATTCAGCAACTTGATGAGAAAACGATAGGACATATATCTGCAGGAGAAGTTGTTGAGCGACCAGCACAAGTCGTCAAAGAACTCCTTGAGAATTCACTCGATGCAGGCTCGACATCGATTCATGTCATTATCGAAAGGGGTGGTTTCGATAAGATTCAAATCGAAGATAATGGGACTGGAATACATCAGGATGATCTGGTACTTTCACTGGATCGTCATGCAACATCCAAGATGAAATCACCCGAAGATCTCAATGAGATCTACACGCTTGGATTCAGAGGTGAAGCTCTTGCAAGTATTGGAATGGTCTCCAAACTTACAGTTGCCTCTAGGCCGGATGGACAAGACGGTCGTAGTATCCAAATGGAAGATGGTAACAAAGCAGAAATTGAACCATTTGGAATGGCTAAAGGAACAGTTGTTACAGTAGAACATCTCTTTGAAAATACACCTGTGAGGTTAGGCTTCCAACGTCGTCCTGCTACTGAGCATGCAAGAATTGTCGAGGTTGTCGTCGCCCATGCCATTGCACATCCAAATGTCGGTTTCCGATGTACGATTGATGGGCGATCAACTCTTCATTTATCCAAAGTCGATACAATCGAAGATCGCTTGTATGATATTTTGGGAGGCCAGTCATCGTCTCTACTTCCTCTTCAGCAACCTGATGACGACGCAAGCGTACCTGGTGATGAAAGATGGTCAGGCTACATTAGCACTCCAGATATTTCGAGGGGTAAAGGCGATGAGATTCACATCCTCGTAAATGGTCGTCCTGTTGCGTCAACACCGTTCCATCAAGCAATAAGGAGAGGTTATCGCACCCGTTTGATGCAAGGTCGTCACCCTGTGACAGTTTTGCACCTTGAAGTACCTGCGAACGAAGTAGACGTAAATGTACATCCGACAAAACGAGAAGTACGGTTGCGTCATTCTTGGCGTGTTCTCGAACGTCTCGAACGAGCCATTGCTCATACCCTCGCATCATCTCCTACTCAACCTGATCCAAGTGGTGAACTTCAAGGGCTTGAAGGCCTTTCTAAAAACTCTATAGAAAAACCAATACAAGAACTACTTGTACCAAAAGTGGAAGGGCAATCACCTGCAGAAATATCTGCGCCGCCTGCGTGGGCTCTTGCTGCAGGAACACAACTCAATCTCGTTGGAAAGGTTGCTGAAGATCATGTTGACAATGATGAGAAGTTACGGCCACAATCAACAGCAGCGTCTGCCCAAAAATCACTGCCAGGAATGGATTCATCCCCCATTGCCCCGGCTCTTTCCAAAGAAGAACGAGCCTTACACCGGCATGCTGGTCTTGGAGGAAGTATTCTACCAAGCCAAGAGTCACCATTGAAGCGCACAAGCAATGATTTGCCTAAGATGGAGCCTTTGTCACAATTTGCTGACTCGTACATTCTTGCACAAGCAGGCGAAGAACTGCTTCTCATCGATCAACATGCTTTGCATGAGCGCATTCGATATGAACGCCTTCGACACGATCCAACTATTTGGGAACCTCAAGTACGATTGGTCCCAACTCCGATACAATTCAATTTGACTCAACAAGCACGATTAGAGGCCTCGATGGATAAATTGAACGAACTTGGATTCACGCTAGAACATCAATCTGATGAAGAATGGCATGTCCTCCAAGCACCGAGACTTCTAGATGGGGATGAAATTCAACCGTTTTTATTCGATCTCTTACAAGATATTAGCGAGGATGGAGCTCCACTAGAAACAATTGAACGAAGAAAAGACCACTTGGCTTTTCTCAATGCATGCAGAGGTTCTGTGAAAGCAAATGA
>DAKQ01000022.1:2751-3018 GCA_002496635.1 Euryarchaeota archaeon UBA82
TGGGCTTGTGTTCATGGCCGACCAACTGCACTTCGGCTATCCTTGGACTCTCTTGACAAGCACTTTGGCAGGCATGGTTGAGAGTCTTTCGAGGAAAGAGGGGTCAGCAATCTGGTGAAGTTCAGGTCCCTCTATGATGGCTCCAACCTTTGTTGCTAAAATAATAGCAGTCATTTGAAGACGATGATCTCCGAATGTTTCAACCATTGAGAGTGGTTTTTGAACAGATTGATTTCCTTTGATTTCAATTCCATCTTGTTTTATTTT
>DAKQ01000091.1 GCA_002496635.1 Euryarchaeota archaeon UBA82
TCCAAGACAACTATTCGCATTGTTGACACACTCGCCTATTAGTACTAAGAGAATACCACTCCAGTGGTATCAGAACGGTTCAAACAAGACCCTTGAGGTGTTCTGCGCCACGAACGACACGAGTAGTCGTTGGTGTGGGGAATTTCATTCCTGCCTTGCGCAAAGCATCCTTCGCAGTGAGGTAATGTTCTGGATTGACGTGAAGCGAAACCACACGTTGTCCACGACGAACACGTGCAGCAGTTCCGACATTCTTACCGAAAGCACAGCGCATACCTTGAGAAACACGGTCAGCACCGGCACCAGTTGCTTGCTTGTTCTCACGGAGAACATGGTGAGGGTATGTGTGGATCCGGAGAGCATATCCTTGAGCGCCAGCTTCGTTACGGATGGTTGAATTTGAGATAACACGGGCAGCTTCGAGTGCTGTGTGTCGGATTTGACAATCGTTGTCTGCTCTCAATTCAAGGACAACAGCGAATCCTCCTGTCTCCGCAGCACGGCGGTTTCCTGAGTGGAATGAGAGAATACGGTTGTTTGGAACACCGCCGATAAACTTGCGTCGTGTATAAGCAGGTCCTTTGAGTCGGCGGTACATTGATGCGGGTTTACGTGCCATAACATCTACTCCTAGCATCCATCCGACTGATGTTTCCTTTATCATCCCTCCGATGTATTCCCAAGAACATATTTTAACAAAAATTTGATGGTTTTTTAGAGCAAGGAACATAATGGTTCATGCTTAGGAGGTGTCATGGCGAGTGGCTGGAGGAAGTTGCTCGAGGAAGAGTCTGAGCATCAATGGCTCGCCCTTGGGCTGTTTTTGGTATTCGTAGTCATCGGAGGCTTCTTGATAGGAGGTACTCGAAATCTGGAAGGTATGGTACTTGGTGTCGATCCAAATGAGAACTTTGCTTTCGATGATGGCCACCATATTATCGAGATTGATTATCACGCCAATTCCGAATGGGATGGGGCGCACTCTGCGATTGTTTTGAATAACTCTGGGATGAAGATGTATCAGCAATTATCAACTCAAAATGTGAATGATGTTGTTCCATTCGATGCTGACCTCATCAGAGACATTACCTTCTTTGACTCAGACGAAGAAGGTATTTTGACCTATTCAGCAGCTCAAAACACAATTACAACCGTTGTCAATGGCATGCCATCAGATCTAATTTTGGATGATGGAACGGGTTCTTCGTTCAGCATCCATGGTATCGCGAAAGACACGTCTGATACAATACTCAACAATCGTATCTTAATCACATCAGAAGATGGTGGTTCAGGGGTTCGAGGACTTGGAATGGCGGGCGTTACAGTTTCATCCTTGCCAGATTCTTCAGTGATCTGGGATGATGTAGTTTATCTCGAAGACAACGTATACATCGCTACAGGGGTTTTCACCTATCATGACGATAATCCTGCTTTACCTGGCTCCAAGATTGTTTTCGCTCACATCACATGGGAGGGTGGATCCACTGCCCCCCAAGTGGTCATTTCACCACTCATGGGTAATGGCAGCGAAGTTCATTCATTGACTTCGATGAAGGGTGGTCTTGCAGCAGCTGCATCAGATCAAGAAGTATACATCATCTCAAAGGATATCATCGAGATTAAGACGATCTCGGCAACAGCAATGGTATACGAGCCATGTGAGCATCGCCTCTGGTTCTTCGGTAAACTTGGAAGTGACTCTCTTCTTCGATTGGATATTGAAACCGGTGAAGAGTCGACTAAGAATTTACAGTATTCTCTCCCGCTTCAACCTACATTTGTAATCATCGAAGGTGATTCATTGTACATACATGGCTATGACAAGAAAGGTGAACCAGATCGCCTTTCATTGGATTTGACTCTCGAAGGTTCGATGTCATCTGGTCGTGGTTTCCTTAATTTCCTCTTTATATTTGCAGGTGTTTTGATGCTTGGGACACAATTGTACACCATCATCGATCGAACTTTGTTGCAAAAGAAACGTTAGCATAACGTTCGCGGCGAACCTTAATGATGCCTCGGCATTACCCTCTAAATCGGTTAGTGTCCGGAGAGGTGAGTTGTTGGCAAAAAGGAGCATGATGGACCAATTCCATGAACTTAAGGAGGAGAATCCTGGAACGGTTCTTTTCTTCAGAATGGGTGATTTCTATGAATTGTTTCATGATGATGCAGAAATTGGTTCTGAAGTCATGGGACTTGCTCTCACATCGAGGGATAAGAATGCAGAAAATCCAATTCCTATGGCAGGATTTCCATGGCATCAACTCGAGGATAATCTCCGAACAATGCTGCGTGCTGGTCATAAGGTCACAGTTGCAGAGCAGGAGCAGGAACTTCGAGAGGGTGCAAAATTGCTTGAGCGGGTTGTAACAAGAGTATACACTCCTGGATCCTTGTATGAAGAATCTCTCATTGGTTCTGACTCATCTGCTCTTCTTTGTGCTCTTTCAGTTGCCCCGGATTCAGTTGCAGTTTCAATGATTGATGCATCGACAGGTCAAGCCTGGGCAACAACGCATGAAGGAGATGGTAGATGGGGTTCAATACACGATGAAGTATTGCGCTGGAGTCCAAGTGAACTTATACTTACTTTAGCAGATTCGAAGCAAGATGAAGTTCTTCATTTAATCTCATTACTCGATTCAATCATCATCAGCCAACATGTGGCTCCCGCAAAACGTTCTCTTGAGAAATTAAAGAGAATGTTATCTGTAAACGATCTTGGCCATCTTGATTTAGATGATTCTCCTTTGGCTCTTCAAGCCACTGCTCTTGCAGCAGATTACCTCGCAACTGTTCATCGACACGATGATATCGCAATCACTGATGTTGATATTCAAGAAACTTCGGAAGGTATGGTGCTTGATCAAACGACTCTTAGGAATCTTGAGATTACTCAAACACTTGCTGGTGAATTCGAAGGTTCTTTACTTTGGTCAATGAATAAATGTAGAACTGCAATGGGTCGACGTTGCTTGAAATCATGGCTTTTACGTCCTCTCTCAAATGTTTCTGCTATCGAGGCAAGGCATTCTGCAGTAACTTCCCTCATGCGCTCATCGAAGAGATTGGATTTGTTGAGAGAGTGTTTGAAAGGGATGCTTGATATTGAGCGGTTGTCGACTCAATTGAATTACCGTCGTTCAAATGCCCGTGACCTTCTAGCAACGGCTAATGCAATCGAACGACTTCCTGCTATCAAACGGTTATGTCTTGAGACCGAGGATGCTTTACTCGTGCATCTTGTAGAAGATTTGGATGCGCTTACAGATGTTGCCGAAAGAATTCACAGGACTCTGGTTGATGAAGTCCCGTTAAGCCTTCGCGATGGCGGATTGATTAGAAAAGGCATACATGATGAGTTGGATCGCTATCGTTCAGCCTCAGAACTCGGCCATAATTGGTTTAAAAATCTTGAAACAAGCCTTCGCCAAGAACTGAGTATTCCAAGTTTAAAGGTGAAGAACAATCGCCAAATTGGATGGTTTATCGAAGTGACTGCGACCCATTCTTCCAAGGTTCCAGAGGAATGGAAACGTAAGCAACAGATGACCAATGGAGATCGATGGGTGACTGATGACCTTCTTGAGCAAGATGATTTATTGCTAACTGCAGAGAGTAAATCAAAAACAATTGAGTATCGTCTGTTTTGTGAATTAAGAGATGATATCCGTAGCCATGCGAACCAACTTGCTCAGATTGCATCACGTGTTGCAGCCATTGACGTTTTGCAATGCTTTTCAGCAACTGCTCGCCAACGTTCATGGGTCAAACCATCGATTGTTTCGGGTAAAAAAATGCACCTCGAACAGGCACGACACCCCGTACTCGAAGCCCAGCAAGGATTTGTTCCGAACGATGCTATGATGGATGAAAAGAGAAGATTTCTTTTAATCACAGGTCCAAATATGGGTGGTAAATCTACCTACTTGAGAACCGTTGCTCTCGTATCAATTCTTGCGCAGGCTGGCAGTCTTGTACCTGCCGAGAAGGCAAGAATTGGACTTGTTGATCGCATCTTTACCAGAGTTGGTGCAAGTGATGATTTGAGAAGAGGTCGTTCGACGTTTATGATGGAAATGATCGAGGTCGCTCA
>DAKQ01000138.1:0-5665 GCA_002496635.1 Euryarchaeota archaeon UBA82
GGTCGAATACCCGAAATACCTGCCTGCAGTAAATCTGAGTGGAAGACAAACAATCCTATAGCAACCAAAACAACAGCCAAAGGGAAGATTTCCCAAAACAGACGGAATGAAAATTCTGTAACTGAATTGGTGATCGGAATCGGGCCTGTCAATGTCATTGAAACACCAAGGCTTTTGACACCTCTTTCCTTTTGATCATCGGTTAATTCCCCCCAAACACAAACACCTTCTTCAGGTACAGGATTGCCATTCGCATCGAATTCACAAGGCCGTTCCATCATGGAAATATTATCGAGACGACTTTGAGTTTTTTCAATGATTTCCTTTGGTTCAATTTGATAAGAATCGACTGCAACTGCCATAATCGCTCGATCAAGAAGAAGGTCTTCACCTTCCAAGCACCCATTATCATCGGCCCCTTCAGCATTAGGCTCTGCACTGCATACGTTCGTGTTTCGTGCAAGTTTATCCAAACCAGGTGTGGGAGAACCGTCATTTTCATACATTTCACCTATGATGAGATCTATCGTTGTCTGGGTTGGAATCTCATATCCGCCAGCAAACTGATCATCACCCGCACTTATTGCATTATTCACACTCTCGGCAAATCCTTCACAGACCTCATCCAAAGTAGGACATTGTTGGCCTAATTGTGTGATGAATGCTTCTCGAATTCGAGGCAAACTTGAATTGATTTCTTTCAGAACTGTAGAAATTGAAAGAATGTAAATAATTTCATCACTTTCATTATCTGATACAAAAGGATTGATCGCTTTTTCAACGAAACTAATTTCTTGTAAAATTCTCTGATCAGTAATGTTGTTATTGTTGGATTCGATATAGATAACCATGACATTAGTTGTCCAATCTTCCTCAACCAATTCGATGAGTTGCTTAACTTCACTGCCTTCAGGAAGGTATACTTCCATGTCACCATTAACATTCAATGCAGGCTTATCCGGATCGTCATCAAATCGTGTATCATCAAGGAATCCAGATGTTGTAACAAAGTAGACTGTTATCATCAAGAAAAGAGCTACAGTCGCTATTGGAAAACGTGTAATGACTCCAGTTGCACCAGAACGTTGCCATTCACGCTTGAGTCGCTTAGGTGCGTCAAGAACTGCTTCAACGGCCTTTTTCGGATCAAAATCTTTCACACGTGCGGAAATATCGACAGATGCGAGTTTCATTTTGGACTTGCTATAGTCTGTGATGGCCTGAATTCTTCCGACGTCCGTCTCCGAACTAGGAATTTCGTCCGGTTTCGCATCATCGGCCATAGTGCAACCTGCACCTCCCTCAGCACCGACATTGAAAGGATTGCCGTTATTTTGTGAGGGAACCGTTCAATAACAAATATCCTGACGGCGAGTCGGACCCCCCCGGTAACTGGGGGTTGGGCCGGTGTAAACAATGAGTACTCCAAGACTACCAGAAAAGCGATGGTCAATCGACCTTGAGAAAAAAATACAAGAGGAACACTATGAAGATTCTGAGTCCTATCAACATCGTTATGGATTCAAACCATCAAGTGGAAAACCATTGTTCGTTATCGATACCCCCCCACCTTATCCATCCGGAACATGGCACATCGGAGCAGTTGCTCAATATTCGATGATCGATGTCATAGCCCGGTCGCAACGATTGCTCGGTAAAGAAGTGTATTTCCCATGGGGTGTCGACAGAAACGGAATCAACATCGAATTTACTGTTGAGAAGAACACAAAAAGAAAGATGAAAACATACGATAGAGAAGAGTTCCTTAATTTGTGCCGTGAAACAATTGAAACATTCACTCAAGCGATGAGAAAAACAGCAGCAAGAGTCGGTTTATCATGCGATTTTGCATCTGAATATCTCACAGATGCACCTGATTATCGTGCAGTCACGCAGTCTATCTTCATCGACTTATTCAAGAAAGGAGACATCATTGAAGATCTCCGGCCAAACATCTACGATCCAGTAGAAGGTACAACCATTGCTGATGCTGAAGTTGAGCGTATTGCGAGGAAGACCAAACTGGTTGATGTTAAATGGCAAACTGAATCTGGTGAAGAATTAATCATTTCAACAACACGTCCAGAGATGATTTGTGCATGCGGTGTTGTTGTTGTTCATCCAGATGATGATAGATACAAACATCTTGTTGGCGAGAAAGCCATTTTACCAATGCCTGTAAATGGCAGAGAGACAACTGTTGAAATTCAAACTCATCCATCTGTTAAATCAGAATTTGGTAGCGGTATTTTGATGGTTTGTTCGTTTGGAGATCAGAACGATGTTTCCGTTTTTAGAGAACTTGGATTGACTCCTTTCCAAGCAATTGATCTGGACGGTTGCATGACAGATATTTCCGCTGAACTTGCAGGAATGCCAGTCATAGAAGCACGAGTTAAAGCAACAGAAATATTAGAGAGTGCTGGAAAAATTTCACAAATTGAAGAGCGTTCGCAAGAAATTCCAGTTTCTGAACGTGGAAAGAATCCGGTTGAAATTATACTTCTCAAAGAATGGTATGTTCGACAAACCCATATTCAAGACCGTATGCGAGAACATATTGATGAAATTGAATTCCATCCTCCAAGGAACAGACAATTTTTACTCGATTGGATGGATAACATCAGTATAGATTGGCCGATATCAAGACGACGATGGTATCACACAGAGATTCCTATTTGGTATTCTGAAGATGAACAATACATCGTCGTACCTCCATCAGGAGACTACGTACAACCATGGAAAGAACAACCTCCGTCAAACTCTCGTGTTCTCAATCGGGAATCCCGAGATGATGTTGGTTCGTTTAGTGAGATGAAGAATACACTCGGAACGATACGTGGCGAAGAGAAAGTGTTTGACACTTGGATGGATTCATCAAATTCAAATCTCTTCGTGAGTGGATACTTAAATCACCCAGAGGTTTTCGAAAAAGCATTCCCAACCGCATTGAGGCCTCAAGGAAAGGAGATCGTTCGAACATGGTTGTACTATACATTGCTGAAGTCGACACTGCTCCTTGACAAACCTGGATTCCAGCATGTTTGGATTGATGGGCTTGGAATGGATCCATGGGGTAGAAAAATGTCGAAATCACTCGGCAATGGTATTGATGCAGACAGTGTTCTCGAATGCGGCGCTGGTGGCCGTACAGGTTCTTGGAAAGTCAAGGGACCAAGCGGTTCAGTTAGCCTCAAAGCGAACAAAATAGGAAGCGAATGTTTCAGATTGTGGAAAGCATGTGAAGCCCAAGTTGGAGATGATTTCCATATCAACCCAGAAGAAATTGAAGCCAAATATTTCGGCGTGCTTACAAAACTGTTCAACGTTGCTCGGTTTGCAAGTCAATTTGAAATGCCAGAAGAGGAGCCAAATACAGTCTTCCCAGTCGAAGATCGATGGATTCGTTCCGAATTTTCAGCAACTATGAACAGTGTAGAATCTTCATGGAACAACCTAGACATTTACACAGCAACACAAGCACTCAAGACCTTTGGAACTGGAGTATTGCCATCACATTGGCTCGAAATGGCGAAAACTCGACTCTACGATGGAGACATGCATGCAGCATGGACAATTCATTCAATTTTGAAAGATTTCTTAGCAGCCTTTAGCCCAGTTTGTCCGTTCTTTTGCCATCATATTTCGATGACACTCTATGGAGAAAGTTCAGTTGATGTTGATCAATTCCCTCTTCAAGGTGCAATTGATGAAGATCTCAACATCCTAACACCAGAAATTGAAGCCTTCAACAGTGAAGTTTGGAAGACAAAGAAAGAGCAAGGACTATCACTCAACGCTGAAATCGAAGGGATCGTTATTCCTCAATCGCTTGAAGAGTTCGATGGGACATTATCACGGATGCACAAGTTACTCTGATTCGTCAATACCGTCCAATGTCATTTGACGGTGATCGATTTCTTCGAGTTGACCTAAACGAAATCCTACAAGGCGTATGTTTTGTTCTTGATTTACGTTTTGTGCGAAGAGACGGCGGACTTGCCGTAAGAACACATCTGTATCATCCATTGCAACAGGAATAGACCGACCGTGAGTGTGTGTTTCAAATCCAGTATATCGTAACTTCACCTCGGCAAGCCTACCTGCAATACCCTCCTCTCTCGCTTTTTCCATGACCCTACTCGTCAGATTTTCAAGGACTTCTAAAACAACTTCATGATTCGATTGATCAATCGGAAAGGTACGCTCTTTTCCGATGGAACGGCGAGAACGAATTGGACTTACCTCGTTTGATGTCGTCCCATCTACAACACGAAGAAGCCATGAAGCAAATCGTTCAGAAGTCATTCTCGCTAGAGTTAGTTCTCCTAATTCCGAGGCTTCATCGACGGTTGTAATACCCCATTCAGCTAATCTATTGGCCGTTTTTGGCCCAATCCCAGGCACTTCACGTACTGAGCGTTGTTGGAAGAACGACGTGATTTCATCTGGTAGTACACGATGTATTCCATTTGGTTTGTTTACTTCAGAAGACATTTTTGCAACGACTCGAGTAGAACCAATTCCAAAGGAAGCGGTCAAGCCAACTGAATCGGTAATTTCGTTCTGAATTCTTCGTGCGAGTCCTAGTGCTTCATCCCAGTCTCCCTTCGTATAATCGGTTATGTCGAGATACGCCTCATCGATGCTTGCCTGTTCAAATTTGTCCGCATATTTTCGCAAAATCTTCATGACACGTCGAGATGCCATCGAATAGAGTGAACGAGTCCCTCTGATATATCGGCCAGAGCCATATGGGCTTCCTGGGCATCGTCGCCATGCTTCTGTAATGGGCATAGCAGAACGCACTCCATAGGTTCGAGCAGCATAATTACAGGTCGAAACAATACCCCTTCCTCGACCTTGTTGCGGGTCTGATCCGATAATCAATGGCTGATCTTCTGGGAATCCATGATGGAGCATTTCAACCGACGCAAAAAAAGCATCTAAGTCACAATGAATCAGAATTCGTTGCTCGCTCACAATGCAAGATAAATGCCGAAGGTGTTTGAAATTCATCCCTCACTTTCATAGTACCTCTGCGAAATAGAACCCTACTGTCTTCGCCAGACTGCAGGAAGCATCACTCCTGCAAATTGGCGGTAGCGAACATCGTTCAGCATGATGTTGAGTTGCAACAATATTCGGATGAAAGTGCTCTTCGATAGGGCACAAGCCGCTAAGAAAGCGAAGAACGATTCACAGTTGTTTCAGGGAATGAACCATTCAGTGCAACAAGAACTGCGTCTACAATGTCCAAACCAACACGGCGTTGAGCCTCAATTGTTGCAGCACCTATGTGAGGGGTGCCATGGAAATGAGGATGTTGAAGGAGGGAAGAAGATGGATCAACAGGTTCATTTTCAAACACATCAAGTGCAAGAGATGAAAGTTGTCCATTCTCAAGTGCCTCTAATGCCGCTGCTTCATCTACGATTCCACCCCTTGCACAATTTACGATATGATTTCCACAAGGTAAGTTATTAGGGTCTTTACCAGGCATCATTGAAATCTTTTCTGAATCAACAAGATGTCGTGTTTCATCTGTAAGATTACAATGAATCGAGAGGTGAGTGCACCGTTTGAACAAACTATCAACTGATCTATGCATCGATACATCAAATTTCTTGGCCACTGTATTTGGGAGATAAGGATCATATGAATG
>DAKQ01000138.1:6041-9680 GCA_002496635.1 Euryarchaeota archaeon UBA82
ATGAGCCCTAGCCTTTTTCCGAAGAGTTCGGTTCCAGTTAACTCTTTTTTTGCCCATGCACCAGAACGAAGCGTACGATCTGCGGTGGGAATGTAGCGGAGAGAACCGAGCAAATGTGCTACTGTGAGTTCAACCACGCTTTGTGTACTTGCTCTAGGAGCATTTACAACTGGAATCCCATGAACTGATGCTGCATCAATATCGATATTATCGACACCAACGCCAGCTCTTGCAACTACTTTCAGACGAGGCAAACTCGCCTTGAGAACTTCTTTGGTGATCTTTGTTGCACTTCGAACAATAACTGCATCAAATTCAGCCAAAGCGCCATCAAGTAAATCTTGATGTTCAATAAATTGACGAACAACCTCGCAACCTGCTTGTTCTAATTTTTTTACTGCTTCATCAGCCATACCATCAGTAACGGCAATTCTGCGCATATTGAAATGACTCTTCGATACGGTGTTAGAACCTTGGGATAAGATTCATTCTTCACAATGGATTCAAAACGAAGAGACAACACGACGGGTTGAGTGAGCACATGGCAACCGAAGTTGATATTCAAGCGCTGATATGGGCGCTGGGCATATTGGCGGTCCCAGTTGTTGGAGCAATACCTCTACGATTCATATGGCGATTCTGGATTGGTGGAGGGCATGAAGAATCAGAATACCGAACGACAGTTCGACAGATTATTGATGCGGGGAGGCAAATAGAAAGTTATCGGCATGCCTTGAATGATATCGCCCGTAGTTTACGACTAACACCCTCTAGACAACGGCTCATAGAAGCAGATATTCTCAATCCATTATCCATCACACACTTCTTAATTTTACCAGCTCTCATCATCTTCCCGCTTGCTTTTATCGTTGCCCTCCCAGTTATGATTGTTGGATTACCAGTTATTATTCTCGTTGAATTTGCCCTCATTCGACAGCGTATATTGATACGTGGATTGGGCGCAGTGGAACAAGGTATGCATTGGCAAATTATTCACATTCCCCAATCCCATAGAGGAAACCAATCTAAAGAGAGAAGTTATACTGAATTTTCTCAACATCTCGAACATTTTCACAAAGTGCCAAGAGGAGTTTTCCTTGGGCTCTTTGCTTGGTTGATCATTCATTGGGTTTTCAAATTGGATGATTTCGGTCTGGAGATAATACTCGCATCGTTACTGTATATCGGATTACTTGCGATCGTTGGAGTTTTATCGACTGCTTTTGAAACAGATTTAGTCTTCGTCGATCCCGCAAAGGGTCGTCTGATTCCTATCGATCAATGGGTGGAATCCTTACTCAAGCCACTTATCGGAGTAGGGCTTGTCTTCTTGCTTGGACGTGATCTCTTAGAAGAATCAAGAGGAGGAAATCCTGCTTTATTCGCGGCAACTGTGTTAGCAGTATTGTACGGAGCAGCAATTGTAGGCATTGCCTATCAATGGGGTTATTCTGTATGGAGAGGGAAAAGGATTCAACGATCATTCGAAGAGCAAGTAATTGAGGAACTTGATCCTTTGTCTTATGATTTGACACGCTCAAAAGGACGTATTGAATTCATTGTTCGCAAGCCAATGGCGGAGAGATTGCAAGAGATTGAAG
Source organism: Euryarchaeota archaeon UBA82 (assembly GCA_002496635.1). GTDB lineage: Archaea > Thermoplasmatota > Poseidoniia > Poseidoniales > Poseidoniaceae > MGIIa-L2. The sequence continues at coordinate 7,643 of DAKQ01000138.1, forward strand.
AGATTCATACGGGTCAAATGACCTTTGAAGATCTTGACTCAATGCCAAGTAACCAGCCTAAAGAAGCACCTCAAAATCCAATTTAATCATCCATTAATTCTGCATCCATTGTTGATGAAATCAAAACTTTTGGCTTATCTATACGAGATGAACGAATTAGATAACCAAGTCCGACTGCTGCTATGAGCATGAACATAGAGAAGAAACTCGCAACACCCCAATATTCAGAAAATACATCTCCAAGTGCAGAGAAGAATCCATCGGAATCACCCTCTTCAACAACTTCCTTTGGAACGATTAAGGAAAATACTGCTTGTTGATCGTATGCAGGCCTTGTGAAGGTTAGCATACCATCGTATTCACTGTCATAATTTCCAGATGGAATTGCAGGATCGAGATCTGAATAGAAATCAGGTCGTTGCTCAAACGAGATATCAACAGGTTCACTCAAGTCCAGTGTCAAGGTTACATCGACGGTGTAAGGTATTCGAGATTCAAAGAATTCTGGATCATTAAAGATGCCCAGAAGTGTAGCAGCTTGTCCTGTTATGTCGAAGTGAGCCCATGTATTCCATACGGAGGAATCGACATCCAAGTCGCAAATCCATGCATCAGATACACGAGAACAGGCGCCTTGGGCATCATTACTACCATCTTCTCCCAAATCAATCTCAAGTTGAAGAGCACCAGCCTGAGCGGTATCTATATCGAATTCAGTTGGAATAAATCGTGCTTCAAGTTGGGTTGTTCCGTTTGGAATCCAGACATAATGTGAGTCTTCTGTGTAGTAAACTGCACCGCTTGCACCATTATTGAAATGGTTCCAATCCCCTTTCCAGCCATGGTGCAATCTGTCAGTATTAACCGGTATAGTCTTCTCGACAAGCATTGATTCGTATATTTCCCAAGCATCCCAAACAGTGTACTCTGGATTTTCAACCAAACCGTCACCGTCTTGATCACGCATGAGTTGAAGCGTTCTTGCGAGAGCAACCGCCGCATCGACATCTGTTAATCCATGTCCGATTCTCCAATCATGGCATTCACCTGTCGAACTTCGATAACATTCATCAGGAATATCATTACATCCATCATCTGCATTACCATCTTCACATGAATTTGCCATCCCTTCATAGGTTGCAGTTAGTTCAAGAATCAATTCTAATTCATGAACTCGAGAAAAGTTGGCTGTATCCCAATCTTCAAATTGACTGTACGAAGCAGTTCCATCCCCACCTACAAGACTTGATCCTTCATCATGGTCATCTCGGTGATAGTCTGCAACACCTAGAGAAGGGGCTATCTCGAGAATTAAGCCAGCCATACCTCCTACGTGAGGAGTTGCCATGGAAGTTCCTGAAATCGACATATAATACAAATCACCCTGTAACTTTGTGCTCGCATCGATCGCCGTACCTCGTGGAGCAGTAGCCCATATATCACGACCAGGAGCACCCACGTCAGGCCATGTGTGTTGCTGGTTCATACAACCGCGAGAAGAGAAAGAAGTGACTGCAGAACCATCGTGTGTCAATGCGGCAACAGATATTGCAGACGGTGTATTTGCATACACATTTGTACGCAGGTCACCAGTACATTCTCCGCCACCACCAGAGCCTCCTGAATTGGATGCTGCAAAGATAACTGCAACACCATTGTCATAGGTTAGCATGTCTGTGAGAGTTGCCACTGCACCATTTGGATCATAATCACCGTCAGTTCCCCAAGAATTTGATACAACTCGGATATGGTACGGGTTCTGTGAAGGGATTGAATGTTGATATGTCCACTCAAGACCTTGTTCAGCAGCGAAAATAGACGCACCGTCACCTGTACCTAGAGCTACAAGTTGTCCACCTTTGGAAACACCGGCTCTTCTCCCAGCAGACGCATCACCATTTCCTGCAATGGTACCACCGACGTGTGTTCCATGGCCTGAAGAAGTGTCAGAGTTTGTGGTCTCAGTCCAGACACCATCCCATTTTGCTGAGTAAATGACTTTCTCTCCAGTCCAAGGTTCAAGATAGTCGAAGTCAGG
>DAKQ01000138.1:10056-22361 GCA_002496635.1 Euryarchaeota archaeon UBA82
GAAAAGGCCAAATCTGTTTCAAATTCAACCTTACCATCTGTATCGACAATGACTCTGTGCCAGGCATCAGTTGCTCTTACAACATGGGTCGTCTCATGCATCATTACACCAGGATCAGTAGGCCCCCCCCATTCTGAAGGAAGATAAAAGAAATCAAGTTCACGGTTAAGTTCAAGATATTCAATCCGGTCCCAAAGTGATAGTTTTCGAATGGTATCAGATGTTGCTTCTAAGAGTCCTCCGTCAATGAGAACTGCTTCGTTCAGATGTACTGCGCCAATCGCTTCAATATGATTCAAATCTTCCGAAGTTACTGGAGAATTGAGTTGGAAAATAACTTCGTGCAATATGGAATCATCATCATTGTTTGCAAGCGCCTCTTCAAGAGCAGAGTCCATTTTATCCAAATCACCGTATGGATTCGTACCCTTAGCAAGAGGAGAGGTAAGAGATATCAAAAAGATGAATTGGAGAAAAAACACCGTGAAAAGACGACCGGAAGAGGTTCGACTCATGGTTGGTGGCACCAAAGGAACTTCAAAGGTGTTTGGTATGTTTGTGAATATTATAACCAAGGAATTTCGTCTGGAATTTCTGCAAATATATTTGCCGGTAATGCAACTTTTATTTTTGATACAGATCCCAATTTTTCCGCAGATTCATTCTGCCATGTCATAAACTCTTCAAATGAACTCATAGCCAAGATAGGATTATTTTCTCGATTCCAACCAAGGGTTTGGAGTTCAGTATTAGGGGGTTCGTGTCCACTACAAACAAGAGTATCCTCTGAGAAACGTTTGAGAACTTCTAAGGAAGACCAGTGTTGTTCTAGCCGACCACTCGGTAGATCATCTCTGCCGACACCTGCTTCCCCATTGAAGAAGAAATCACCAGTGAAAATGTGATTATCGGTTTCGATAATCATTGAATCCTGAGTATGTCCGGGAACATGATGGAATGAAAATTCAATTCCAGCAATGTTGAGAACAGTGGATTCATCGACATAGAGCGTTACGCCAAGAGATGCTGTGTCTTTCCACATGATGTAAGGGATATCTTTGTCTCTGGAAAGGGAGAAACACGCAGTAATATGATCAGCATGCGTATGGGTCGCCATACACGCAATAAGAGTCAATTCTCGTTCTCTAAGAATTGATTCATAGTGTTCAATATGATCCCAAACTGGGTCGATTAAAATAGCATCTTCACCATTGCTGACAAGATAGGCGCATGCCCAACCACTAGGACGTATATCTTCGACCTGCATGACTTGGGGTGGCCAAACATCTACTTCAATCCTCACGTTATTTTAGACGAGAGTTGATGAGGGAGAGGAGATACGGAGAACCATGCATCCACCAGAAGTTGTTTATTTGGAACACGATGGCAAGTTGCTACTTGTCAATGATTCTGGTAAAGGACCCCAACCATGTGTTATGGGTCGAAAAGATACGTCCAATGGACTCCGTTTTCCTACAAAAGAAGAGATTGATGAAATGAATATTGAATGGGAGGTTGAACGAACGACAGATATCAATTTCGATCAATCGAAATTCAAAGTAATCCATGGTATGCCTAACATCGATTGGCCTTCACACTGGACTTGGAAAGATGAAGTCATCTCTGACAATGCTGTCCATCCAATCGCCCGTGAGTCTGTCTATCGTTCCATCCATAGGCTTGTTTCCAAAGTCATCATCCAAAACCAACGAAATGAAGTGCTAATGGCTAAAGTTGAACGTGGCTTTTTCAAAGGATATTGGTCATTACCTGGTGGATATATGAACCATAGTGAGGAACCATCACAAGGATGTGTTCGCGAGACCTATGAAGAACTCGGAATCTCTGTAAAAGTCGATGATAGAAAACCAGTCATTACACAGAGATCCTTCCATAGAGACGGAATATCCTTCATGAGTTTCACGTACTTTTCAAAATGGAATGGGGAAATTTCAGAATTGAAATTGAAAGAAGGTGAAATAGCGGAAGCAAAATGGTTCTCAATTACAGAGGCCCTGGCCAATGCAGTATCCGAATTCGATCATATTGCAATCGAATCGATCATTCTTCAAGATTGAAGTAAATCCTTCGCTGCTTGCAAAGCATCATCCAATCCATCAGGATTTGACCCCCCACCTTGGGCCATGGTTGGTCGTCCACCGCCTCCGCCGTTTATGTGAGGGATAATCGAACGAAGAATTTCAACTGCATTATAGCGTTCTGAGGCTATTGTCCCTTCAGTACAAGCAACCATCAACTTACCCCCTCCCTCGCGTGAACCTAAGATGGCTAGTGTTGGCTTCGATGTATCCCGAGTCAATTCCTGGAGCATGGAAGTGAGTTGCTTCAAGTTACCGTCAAGTTCCATGGCTACGATACGTACACCATCGATTTCAAGAGAATCATCTCCGCCTCCTGATGTTCTTAATCGAACTATTTCTGCCTCGAGTTGTTCGATTCTCTTCTTTTGATCTTTCCACTCTCCGAAAAATCGTTCAGCTGTTTTGGGCAAATCGTCGCTAGCGATTCCAAAGGTCTCGGATGCTTCTCTTAGTATCGAATCTTGAGAGCGTGCGTATTGAAGTGCTGCATCACCAGCAACAATGTGAAGCCGTTCAACGCCGTCTTGAACTGCAGTTGAGCGAATTATTCTGATCGAACCAATTTGACCAGGTTCATCATGGTGAGTCCCCCCACACGCTTGTACATCGTGATCTGAAATTCTCAATACACGAATGCTATTTCCTTTCGGTGCACCACCTTGATACAAATCAAATCCGTGTTTTTTGTCCGCTTCATGACGAGCGAGAACGGTTTTTTCTGTACGTGAAACAATTCCGAGAACTTCGTTCGCCAAAATTTCAATAGCATCCAAATCTTCTCTGTTTAGACGTCGATAGTGAGTAATGTCCAATCGAGCAAGTTCAACTGATTTGTTTGCACCTGCCTGGTATATGTGTGGACCGAGAATTCTACGAGCTGCACCTCCCACAATGTGTACAGCAGTATGATGATCCATCAATTGCTTACGTCGCTTCCAATCAATTGTTCCATGGACTAAATCCCCTATTGAAAGAGGGCCATCACATAAATGAACAATTAAATCACCTATTTTCTGGGTATCGAGGACGTTACGAGTGACTGCATCTGTAGAAAGGGAACCATAGTCGCCTTCTTGTCCACCACCTTCTGGATAAAAACAAGATTCAGCTAAGACGATGCCATGAGTTGCATTTTCAGGCCCCATGCCTTCAATCAGTGGCAATGATGCTAATACGCTTGCATCAAAGGAACGTTGCTGAACATCCTCATAGTACAAAGGAACCGTACTCGGTACATTTGGAAGGTCTTCCACAATTTCTTGTTGAACTGTACTTGAAGCAGCTTGTTTCGCCATAATGGCATGCCTTTCAGCCATTTCAGCTGAGAATCCAGTTCGAAGGCGAAGATGACCCCATCCATTGCTCTTTGCGATATTGATGACCATATCAGGAGGTAATCCGTGTGAATCATTGAGTTTGAATAAAAGTGCATCTGGGAGTTCTTCTGAGGAAGAATCGATGGATCTAAGTTCTTGTTGAATCAGATTAGAACCCTTGCGAAGAACTTCTTTGTATCGGCTCTCTTCTAACTCCATGATTGTAATCAAGCCATCTTTGGTTTGCTTCATTTCATGACCGTTCATATTGACTTCTAGATGATGCTCAATCATTTCAGAAAGTGAAATTTCAATCCCTAAATCATCACGCATTCGAAGGATTCTACGAGCCAACATTCGTGCAAGATACCCTGCTTTAGCATTGGAAGGAACCAAACCATCACCAAGCATGTGGCAAAGAGCATGTAGGTGATCAGGGATTGCATAGATACGAGACAAAGGTTCCGTAATTCCGATGAACTGTTCTTTTGTGATGTTGACATTTCTATCCTTCAATCTCCCGATAAATAATGCAGATAATTCATCAGCGTCAACGCCGGGTTCGATATTCATAATACCGTTCAGGCGACTCATTTCTCCTAACAGATGATTCAAATCTAAATCAGGCCATTGTTCAGCAACAGTGGAAAATCCACTCATCTCTTTGAGCCATTGAACGGTTTGTGGATAAATGGCTTCGTAGATTGTCGGCGTACCTGCTGCTGCCCAACAAAATCGCTCAAGCCCGTACCCTGTGTCAATAATTTGCAGTGGCATTTCTTTGTAACGATCTCCTTTGAGTTCAATTTCTCCATCTGAAGATTCTTCAAGATTCATGAAAACAAGGGTTGCAAGTTCCAAACCACCAACGATGACCTCAACCGCAGCACCTGCATTACCACCTCCGCACCATGGATTCTCAACGTAGGTTATTTCTTGAGCGTTGATTCCAAATGTTTCTGTCAACATAGAATGACAATAGGTGACACATTCTTCCATCCAGTAGTAAGATTCTCCCTCGTCAGGTCGATTAAAAACGTGATGAGCCATCATTTCAAACGTGGTCAAGTGACGCCCAGAACGTCCAACAGCATCAACATCAGTTAAGCGAATACATGGTTGTGAAATGGTGAGTGGATTCGCAGGAGGAAGGACTTCTCCTGAAGTGACATGGGGTTGGAAATCAGCGATTGAAGCAATCGTAAGATGGATATCATCTCTCCAACGTGCTAGGACTGGATAGGGCTCAATTCGGTGATGTTCAGACGATTCAAAGAATGATAAAAATGCTTCACGCATAGAATCTTTCAGCTCTTTTCCACGCTGATCAAAGCCTGCAATAAGCGGTTTTCCGATAAACGTATACTCATCTTGGTGAGTGTCTCCACAAGTTTCCCGATTTGGATTACATGTCCAAAACCAAAGTTCGGTAATGGTACATTGTTTTCTAAAATAGCCGTTTTCATGAAAAACTGCCAAGTCAATCGCAGGTAAACTCATAGGACGCCCTCGTTCTTGGGGGTGTTCGTCTTTGCTTTCAACCCTCCCACAAATATGAGTAAAATATCGGAAATCATCAAATGAATGATGCAGAACCACAACCATGGACGCCGAGTGGATGAACCATGTGGATACTTCCACTCCTGGTGTCGTTCGTATCAAGGCATTTGGAAAGATGAAGGTCGATGCTGCCCTCATTGCAACGATGAGCGAAATCGAATCATACCAAGACGGTAGAGGACCTAAACAATTGCTCAATGCCGCACAACTTCCAGGAATTGTTGGAACCGCTTGGGGCATGGCAGATTGGCATTATGGATACGGCTTACCAATAGGCGGTGTAGTAGCAACAGATGTCAATCATGGAGAGCAAGGAGGCAGTATTTCACCAGGTGCAGTCGGATTTGACATTAATTGCGGTGTGCGGGCAGTTGCTCTCAACTTAAGTGTAGATGAGATTCCTAATCTTACAAAACTCGCATCAAGATTGAACGGAAGAATTCCTGCAGGTGGCTCAGGAAAAGGTGGAGTCCAAATGACCTCACAACAACTTGAATCGGTCTTAAGAGGTGGTTTAGATGAACTCGATACCATTGACGTAAGCTCTTATCATGGAAAAGGAACCGTAGAATCGGATGGTTCTTTCGAAATCGATGAAGTATCAATAAGCGAACGAGCAAAAAATAGAGGATTAAGGGCTCTAGGCACCTTAGGAAGTGGAAATCACTTCCTTGAACTTCAAAGGGTCTCGGAAATTGCTGATGAGAAAACATCCCGTGCTTGGGGTGTAGAATCCGATCAGGTCATTGCGATGATTCATTCTGGCTCTCGCGGATTGGGGCACCAAGTATGCAGCGACCATATCCATAACCTTGAGATGAGACTTAAGCAGCGTGATGGATACTGGGTTGACGAAGAATGGGGGTATGAATTACCTGACCGTCAATTAGCTGCAGCCCCAATTCATTCAAAGGAAGGGCAATCATACCTAAACGATATGAAAACAGCAGCCAATTATGCGTTTGCAAATCGTGCAGTACTAGCACATCGTTTATGCCTGGGATTGAAAGCAGAACTTGGCAATAGTGTTGATTTAACTACAATTTATGACGTATCTCACAACATAGCGAAGATAGAAGACCATCAGATTCACGGTGTAAACTGTACATGCGTAGTCCATCGTAAAGGAGCGACAAGAGCGTTCAGTGGCGATAAAATGGGTGCTCATGATGTTTTCAAACAAACTGGACAACCTGTACTTGTCCCTGGAGATATGGGGAGAGGTTCATGGATCATGGCAGGGCCAGTCAGCGGACAAAACATAGCCTTTGGTAGTGCATGCCATGGTGCTGGAAGAGCAATGTCTCGAACAGTTGCCAGAACAACAATTGACCCTGAGATTCAAAAAAATGAACTCGAGGAGCAAGGAGTTATTGTGCATGCTGCAACAAAAAATATACTTTCTGAGGAAGCCCCTGCTGCTTACAAGAATGTCGATAATGTAATCGAAAACACTCATGCTGCGAACCTAGCAAGACCTGTTCTTCGCTTGGAGCCTATAGCGGTGATTAAAGGATAATCACATGCACATATTTGCCATTGGTTGACCAGATGTTGGAGCTGCCCCTGAGTGAACCCCATCTGGTTCTTCAACAATGACAGACAATAAGGTGTTAACAAGTTCTTTCAGATCATCAACTTGAGTCTGTAATTCCTTCACTCGTTCACGCATATCGGCCTTCTTTTCAGTAGATTCTTTCATTCCCATCCCATCCGAAGAAGTTGCCTTCTTCATCCGAAAGTCAGTAAAGAAGCCTCTTAATGTTTAGGGGAAATCCTGCCTCTAAGTTCAGGTTTGTTGAGTGGAGCCACCGGCGAGAATTGAACTCGCGACCTCCTCATTACCAATGAGGTGCTATACCGCTAAGCCACGGTGGCGTAAACCGTCCGACCAACAATGCTGATATAATCGCTTCGCGTAAGTGAAGAGATGGCGCCGAGAGAGAGATTTGAACTCCCGAGGGACAGGCCCACGCGATTTCCAGTCGCGCGCACTACCAGGCTATGCGATCTCGGCTCGCAAGCCGACCCAAACACCATCACCGTTTAACGCTCTCCCTTAGGATAACAGGAAGCGCAACAAACTCAAAGGGGAACGTCTTGGCTTGTACATGGGCGGTGAAGAAAACGAGGCATCAGACCCCAATCATAACGCCTTACCGTTCAGACTATCCGATATTGAGATTCAACCAAAATTCTTTGATTTCCACCCAATGATATCCACTGTTCGAAAAGAAATTATGTTCCAGTGGAAGTTGATTCGCCATGAATGGAATAAACAACATCTGATCACAATAACTGCAGGTGTACTTGCAATTATTCTTGGAACATTCAATAGTGAAATAATAAATGGTGGTGACGCCCAATTGTCTGGCCTAGAGGGTTTGCAACAATCCGGAGCGACAGCATATTTCCAGATGATTTTATCCATTGTTTGTTGGGGCTGGTTCCTCTACCAATTGCTTCGTTTGTTCCCTATTATGAGAACCCATAGCGTTACGTTGATGTTGATATGGGGTGGATTCGGTTTATCTCAAATTTTGTTCCACGTTGAAAATAAATTATTTCCGTTCGAATTTGAGTTATCGGAGATGATGGGAGGATTACTTGTTTCATTAGTGTGCATCTTTTTCCTCTATTTCTTCATTAAAGCGGTCACTGAAACCAGAGATCTCCATGTAGAGACAAATCATTTGCATGAAGACGTCCGTGTAATGGAAACTGAAATGGCAGAACACTCACTCAAAGCATGGGCGGGCATTTGTCTTACATGGTGTGGATTAGCGATAGTAAGTTCATGGAGTGGAGCGCACTTTGTGGCTGAAAGAATGTCCGAACAGACGATTCTCATTGCTGTATACTTCATTCTCTCAGTTGCCTGTATACCGCTGCTTATGTGGACCATTTGGTTCCCTCAAAGGATGTTAGGTACAGAAACTCTTGTTCGAACAAAAGCCGCTGTCTCTGCAGAAGAGGACCTTCGAAGTAAAGTCATGATGGCAGAAGTGGCCCCAGATGAAGAAGCTTGGTGATGTTAATGAAGCAATTCCGTAAAGATTTTCCAGCACTAATGCGAGAGGATCCAGTAGCATACTTGGACAATGCTTGTGTGACACTAAAACCTCAATCAGTAATTGATGCAATACAAGATTACTACATCAATTCACCTGGTTGCGGTGGCCGGTCGGTTCACAGATATGGGACTCATGTCTCCAAAACTATTTCACAATCGAGAAAGATGCTCTCTGACTTTTTCTCATCACCCTCAGTAAATGAAATCGTTTTTACACGAAATGCAACTCACAGCCTTAACCAAATTGCAAAAGGTCTCGAATGGAATAAAGGAGATGTTGTCCTAACAACAGACCGAGAACATAATTCCAACCTTGTCCCATGGCTTCAACTTGAACAAGAGCAAGGTATTGATCACAGAGTTGTACGTTCAAACCATGACAATACGTTTAATTTAGAATCATTTGAAGAAGCGTGCGCTAACGCTGGATCTAAACTCAAAATGGTATCAATGAGCCACGTAGGGAACCTCGATGGTGTTGAAATTCCTGTGAAAGACATAACCAAAATCGCAAAGGATTACGGTGCACTTGTATCCATAGACGGCGCACAATCTGCTCCACATATGAGTGTCGATGTCCAAGACTTGGGCATTGATTTCTACTCATTTTCAATACACAAAATGCTCGGACCATCTGGGATGGGTGGGCTATGGGGTAAAACCGAACTACTTGAAAAAATGAGAACGATTCAATCAGGTGGTCAGACTGTTAAGACTTCAACATATGAATCATTAGAATGGGCTAAACCTCCTTCGAAGTTTGAAGGTGGATTAGGTCACTTTGCGGGCATGATGGCAACAGGAGCTGCTATTGAATACCTAACTAATTTGGACATGAATGATGTCCATTCACATGAACAATCACTGAACAGAATCATGTCTGAAGGTGTCAAGGATTTACCAGGAGTCTCCATTATTGGCCCTGAAGATGCTTCCAAGCGGGGCGGCATCTGTTCATTATTACTGGATGATAAATTGCCTTCCCACGACATAGCTCTCCTACTCGATGAAGTCTCTGGAGTTATGGTTCGTTCTGGACAGCATTGTGTCCATTCATGGTTTAATGATAAAGGATACAATGGCTCATTAAGGGCCTCAGCTTACTTCTACAACACGGAAGAAGATGTTCGCAGATTTGTTGATACATTCTCCGAAGCAATACATGCGTTTAGTTGAGGAAGAAATATGGATGATTTAATTCCAGAAATTCATTCAGGGGAGGTTCTCAATCCTCGATTAGAAAAAGATCTGATTATTGTTCGAAAAATTGTCAGTGTAGCAACTGGGATTATGCTCGTCCTTATTGCAGGATTTCTTTACAGTGTATTGGTAGGAGACGGATTGAGTTTTATCAAGCCGAAAGATGCGCTTATTGAATCAGAAGATGCATACCAAAGCCTCATTGGAATGCCTTCTGGCCTTACTGGGAAAGGCGTCAAAGTTTGTATCGTTGACACCGGTATTGAATTGGACCATCCCGATCTTAAAGGATATGATTTGAAAGGCTGGACGGACATTGTTCAAGGGAAAACAAACCCGTATGATGACAATGGACATGGTACGAATATGGCAGGAATTCTCATTGCTGATGGTTGGCTTGATGGCATAGCCAAGGATGTCGACCTATACGTTGCAAAAGTAATGCAAGAGAATGGTTCAGGGTATGAAGAAGATGTTGCAGCTGGAATTGATTGGTGTATAAATTCAAACACGAATATCATCTCATTATCCCTTGGTGGTGCCCCTGACATACTGCCATTCATAGATTCAGGTGGAAGGACAATTGAGGATGCAGTTGCCGATGCAACTACACGAGGAATCTTTGTTGTTGCCGCAGCTGGAAACGATGGTGGGGAAGAAGATGATGGTGATGTAGCATCCCCTGGTGGTGAACGACGCGTCATATGCGTCGGCGGAGTAACTGAATCAGGGGGTCATTGGGCAAAATCTTCGGAAGGAAATAATGGAGGTAGCCTATTTCCATTCCAGTTGCCGAGAAATGATCCTGATAAGAAACCTGAAGTTGTAGCCCCTGCAAAGGATGTTCCCGTTCTCAATAACAAAGGAACATGGTCATCATCAAGTGGAACAAGTGCAGCAACTGTATTCGTCACAGGGGCTATTGCCCTATTACTCGAACAAAATCCTGAACTTGCAAGTAACGGGACATCAAGTGATGTTTCAACCATCGACCAAGTTAAGGATTGGTTAATGCAGACAGTAACTCCTCAAGATGGACAATCTGGCCACGATAATAATTATGGATATGGCTTACTCGACATACAAACACTTCTTGACAAGGCAAATGAAGCTTAATTAGCGTTTGAAAAAAGCGACGAGAGTTCCTTCAAACAACGGAACAAATGCCATGTGATGTGTTGAGTTTGATGATTCAATCAATTTTATCCAATCATTGAATCCATCCACTTGAGCTTGTTCATTTTCATCAAGTTCATCGTAATCACCTGTTGGTGTAGGCGGTTCGACAGTAAATAGAACGCCATTTTGTGTAAGAAGAGAAAGTGATTCAGAAATTGTTGAAGCAAGATTTTCTAGTTGATCATCCACGATGATTGCATCGTAAGATAAGTCGAGTCGCTTTTCCCCTGTACCAACACCTGATTTCATTGTCATTGACCAGGCTTTAGCTTCGGCTAGAAGTGTTGAAAACTCTCCCACCAAGATATTGGACCATGGTGCTGCTTCGTAGCGAGATTGTAATCGGAACAAGATCACTCCAAATTTCGCCCCTTGTTCGACCATATCGTATTTTTTAGGTTTCTGAGTAGTAAACAAATCATACAACCATGCAGAACGATGTCCAATACTGGCGCCAATTTCTAAAACAGATGTAGGCGACAATCGCCCAATTGCATCCCTTAAGCGTCTTAGAACTGAAATAGACCATGTATGAAGTCCCATGTGTTCTAATTGTGTTGCAATGTTTGCAGCAATTTCTGGTTCATTTCGGGATCTTTGATCGTCTGCAACGAGAAGCGCAGGAAGTACGTCATCTCTCTTCACTTCGCTCATTGGTTGACGCTGCCTACATTTTGATTTGAAGTCTGTGTTCTGGTCAGATGCGGTGCCTTCAAAGGTGTTATCCATCGAGGGTTGCATGAGACCGATGGAAGACCATGATGAAGAGGAGGACTTTTTCGAAGAAGAAGAAGTGCTCGAAAACGCAGTACTTTGTCCGACATGCGACGATGTTACTGGTCATGATATTCTCCGTGAAAGAGAAATGGGGAGAGGGAAAGATTTCCTCCTGCGATGCAATGAATGTTCATCGGTTCATGAGTTACAATTCCGACCACCTCCACTGAAGAGAGTCCCTTTCATGCTAACAGATGGTCCAGATTCATACATGGCAACAATCGATTTAGATTCCGATGAATGGCTTGACCTTGGAGATGTCTTTGAGCATGATGATATGGCTTGGAGAATCACACGCCTCGAATCGGAGGAAGGTACATCGGATGGAATGGAAGCAACAAAGATCATTCGAGCAGTTGCTCTACGGCAAGACATGTTGCGAGTTAAAATCACAAAGACACGAGGTGAATTTTCGACACCTGATGTACTTATTGTGGATCAGGGAACTACTTTCAAAGCAAGTACGCTTATCGATATAGGACCTCAAACATGGAGGATACGTGCGATTCATACTGGTGAAGGAAGAACACTTCGTGGGACTGTAGATGCTTCAAAAATCAAGAGAATGTATCTCCACGAGCCTCCGAGACCAGAACGCTTTGCTCCAAAAACACCGCGGGAACGTCGTCAAGCATGGAAAGAAGGAAAACTGGGATTCAATCCAAATCCGATTCTACCAAAAGAATACATCAAAAAACGAGTCAAACCTACAAATCGCAGAGACAAGAAGCGACGAAGAAAGTGATCAAGGCCTATTTGACCAAGGCATCAGAAACGCTTTCGCAATTTGAAGACCTATTGTCGGGTTTTCTTGTAATCGACGAATACTGTATTCATACCATTTTTCGCCATAAGGAATGTACACTCTTGTCCTGTGTCCTTGTTTAGCTAACTTTCTGCGTAGCGGTCCACATACACCAAGAAGCATTTGGAACTCATAGCCTGGGCCTTTTCCTTTCCTATTGCCACCTGCATTGGGACGAGGATCTACCTGTTCAGGACCCATATTGAGTTCTTTGAGTATTTGTAGTGAGTAATCTACTACAGGTTGATCATGTGAGGCAATCCCTACATATGCACCCTTAACTAGCGCTTCTT